>DAOVNC010000082.1 GCA_030630445.1 Kiritimatiellales bacterium
ATCTCGAGAACTACGAGCAGTTCGAGCTTTTCAAGGACGACATCGAAGAGTGCCTGCCCTTTCTGATCGAAGATATGGAAGGGATCAACGCCCTGATTTCGGAGGGCAAGGTTCTGACCCTGCGGATGCCCGACACCATCGAAATGGAAATCGTCGAGTGCCCTCCCGCCATGAAAGGGGCTTCGGCGACCTCTCGCACCAAGCCAGCCACATTGACCACCGGCCTAATCGTACAGGTTCCGGAATACATCGCGGCGGGCGACACCATCAAAGTCGACACCCGCGAGCGCAAGTACCTCTCCCGCGCCTAGACGATATATTTTCCCCTTGGCATGTATTGGGTGTGCAGCAGCTTGTGGCTGGAATGGCTACAGGGACCGTCCGTCAGGAATTCGCCGTAGATTTTCGTGATCGCCGGATTTTCATGGGACTTGCGGATTTCGTAGGCGGCATCCTCCGCGTAGATGGCTTTTGCGCGAGCCTCGCGAATCGCCGGACTGGTGGGGATCGGCTGGCCGCCGCCGCCCAGGCACCCGCCAGGACAAGCCATGAATTCGATGAAATGACATTCGCTGCACCTGCCACCGGCCTTGATATCTTCCATAACCCTCTTGGCGTTGGCCGTTCCATGCGCCACGGCCACCTTGAGGGTGGCGCCCTTCAGCCAATCCCAATCGCCGATCAGGTTCTTTAGCAAATCGGGAACGGGACCAACCTTGGCGATGGGTAGCTCCATGAAGCGTATGCCTTCGAACCCGCGCACGGGGATGATGTCGGCGTGCTCGAACAGATCCTCCACCTTGATGCCGCAAACGAGTTCGATGACGCTGCGCAGGGCTGCTTCCATCACGCCGCCGGTGGCACCGAAGATTACGCCCGACCCCGTGGCCGTTCCGAACGGGTCGTCGAAGTCGGACTTGGGCATGGCGGGCAGGTCGATCCCCGCCTCGCTGATCATCTGGGCCAACTCGCGCGTTGTTAGTCCATAATCAATGTCCTTGAACCCACTGTCGCACATTTCCGGGCGGTTGCACTCGAACTTCTTGGCGGAGCACGGCATGAGCGCCACGGTGACGATATCCTTGGGATCTACATTGTTGAGCTCGGCATAGTAGGTCTTAATGACCGCCCCGAACATTTGCTGCGGGCTTTTGGCCGTGGAGAGGTTGGGAATGTATTCCGGGTAGAAATGCTCCAGGTATTTGACCCAGCCCGGCGAACAGCTGGTGAACTGCGGAAGCGCGGTGGAGCCATCCTTTTCCACCAAGGCCTTGTGGAGCCGGAGAAGCAGTTCCGTTCCCTCTTCAATGATGGTGAGGTCGGCCGCAAAATTTGTGTCAAACACCTTGTCAAACCCGCACTCCTTCAGAGCCGTATTCATCTCGAAGGTGAGCGGCACCCCGGGCTCCAGCCCGAAGCATTCGCCGATGCCCGCGCGGGGACTCGGTGCCGTCTGGATGACCACGTGCTTGGCCGGATCGTCGATGGCGGCCCAAACATCATCGGTCGGGTCGTTGGCCTGCAGTGCACCCGTCGGGCAGCGATTGATGCATTGACCGCAGTTGATGCAGATCACATCGCCCAGCGGCTTGTCGCCAAAAGTCACGACCTTGGAATTGCAACTACGGTTGTCGACTTCGAGCACGCCGACCTCCTGCAGATCGATGCAGGTCCGAATGCAGCGTCGACAAAGGATACATTTATCCATGTCCCGGATCACGCTATGGCTGGAACGGTCTACTTTGTAGCGCGGTTTTTCGGGATGGCCGAAGCGGAAAAAGTCCACGCCGTATTCCTGGGCAAGCGCCTGCAGTTCACAATTGTTGTTGCGGAAACAGGCATAGCATTCGCCATAGTGCTCCGAGAGCATCAGGTCGAGAATATGCCGTCGAGCCATTCGCACCTTCCGGGTATGGGTTCGCACCGCGATGGGGGCCATGATGGGATAGGCACAGGACGCTTCGAGATGCTTCCGCCCTTCGATCTCGACGACGCAGATCCGGCAAACTCCGGCCACACAAAGATCTTCGTGGTAGCAGAGGGTGGGAATGCGTATCCCGATTTTCCGGGCCGCCTCCAATATTGTTGTACCGGAAGCCACCGTGACTTCCTTGCCGTCGATATGCAGCGTAATCTCCACGGCTGCATCCACACCGCCCCGCGAGGGGTTTGCTTTTTGAACACAGAGGCTAGCCGGGGCGCGCGAGGTGTTTTTTTCAAGTAGACTGGACATAATGGCTCCTTTCCTTAGCAGGCGACTGAAACGCGCCCCATGATTTCATCTTTAAAGTGTTCGATAATGGATAGAAAAGCGTTGGGGCTGGATTGCCCTAGACCGCACTTGCAGGCCATCTGCATGGTTTCACCCAGATTACACAGTTCCCGTAGATATTTCATGGAGCACTGCCCCGCCCCCAGCATTTCAACGCCTTCGAGCAACCGGATATTTCCCTCCCGGCAAGGTGTGCATTGGCCGCAGGATTCATCATTGAAGAACTCCATGAAGTTCTGCGCCACTTCCAGCATATCCCTTTCCGGGCCAAAAACGATGATCGACCCTCCGGTGGCCAAATCCTCGAAGGCAATCGCGCGATCAAACTCGCTGGCCGGAATGCAATGCCCGGCCGCTCCACCCACCTGCACAGCCTTGGCATCTTCTCCGCCTACCTTTTCCAGGAGCTCGCGAATGCTTATGCCCAGCGGAAACTCGAAAACCCCCTGTTCCCGGCAATCGCCGGATACGCTGAAAAGCTTGAGTCCAGTTGATGTTTCGGTTCCGATTTTCCTGAACCAATCGGCTCCCTTGACCAGTATGCAGGGGACCCATGCAAAGGTTTCGACATTATTGACGATGGTGGGATGGCCCATGAAACCCGTGTTCACGGGGAACGGCGGACGGTTGCGCGGCTCGCCGCGCTGGCCTTCGAGCGATTCGATCAATGCCGTCTCTTCACCGCAGACATAAGCTCTGGCACCCATGCGAATTTCGATATCGAAGTCAAACCCCTGCACTCCCGCCACGTTGCTGCCCAGCAGACCATTCCGGCGGCGCTCCTCCAATTTGTCCTCCAGACGCGCGCGCAAATAGGTATATTCGCCGCGCAGATAGATAATTCCCTTGCTCGCGCCGATCGCGCGGCTGGCAACCGTCATGCCCTCGAACATTAAATCCGGGAAATCGGTAAGAATCACGCGATCCTTGAACGTACCGGGTTCTCCCTCGTCGGCGTTGCAGACGACATATTTCTGCTCATCGTCCACCTCCGCTGCCAACTTCCATTTAAGGCTTGTTGGAAAGCCTGCGCCACCGCGCCCTTTCAACCCGGAATCTTCAATGGCCTCGATGATCGCCTTCGACTCCATCTCCATCGCACGATCCAGCCCGATTCGGCCATCCACCCCGATGAACGTCATTTTACTCGTATCCGTACTCTGGACATCCATCACCGTCTGGGAGGTGGGCGCGTAGACCCCGAATGTGCTTCGGCACTCCTCGAGGATATCGTGTACCGTCTCCGGTGTCACATGGGTATAGATCCGTTCATTCACCAGCAGAGCCGGCCCCTGGTCGCACATGCCCAGGCAGTTGGCCCATTCCAGCGTAAAGTTCCCGTTCGCGGTGGTTTCCCCGAACCGGATGCCCAAATCGTTTTCCAGTTGTTGCGCAACCCGCGCCTTTGCCTGCATTTCGCACGAGATCGTACGGCAAAGCCGGACAATGAACCGCCCCTTGGGCTTATGCCCGAGAAAACTATAGAAGGAGACCACGCTGTCCACTTCCACGGGATGGATGTCCAGAATATCCGCAACCACCTGCATGACATATTCTGAAATGTGGCCATACTTCCGTTGCACCTCCTCCAGCACCGGAATCAGCGCACTGCGGTTGGAGCCGTACTGTTTTATCCACGTTTCAAGATTATCGCGAAGTTGTTCCCGTTCCGATACGAGCATGACCATTCTCCTTCTGTAGTGGGTTCGACCTGAAGCACCAACCCCCATGGCATCCATGCTCCAGCTTAATTATTTCCAGAATAGCACAGATAAAGATCATAGTCTTCTACAATCTGCTGGTCTGCATATATTTAGATCTTGTGCCAAGTTGCCCGTATTTATAAATTCGATTGCATCGTTATCGTGAAACTGTAGATTTATCGTTTTTAGTTTTCAGGGATATTCGCGGGTATTCCAGCCGTGCACCAAGATGAACAACTCCAGTCCAATCCTTGTTCTAGCACCGATGCGCGGCATAACGACGATGCACTATCGCAAGGCGTTCATCCGTCACTTCCAGGGATTGGATATTGAAATGGCCCCGTTCATTCCAACCGTCAGCGCGGAGCGGATCAATCCCAAGCTGCTGAAGGATGTGCTGCCCGAAAACAACTCCGGCCTGCCGCTCATCCCGCAGCTGATCGGCAACAAAGCCGACGACTTTGTGCAGATGGCCATTGCGCTGCACGATCTCGGCTACAACGAAATCAATTGGAACCTCGGCTGCCCGCACAAACCCATCCGCAAAAAACGGCGCGGCTCCGGTCTGCTTCCTTATCCCGACTCTGTCGATGCCATCCTCGACCAGGTATGCGACCGCAGCCCCTGCCGCATATCCGTAAAAGTTCGTCTTGGTGTTTCCGACCCGTCCGAGCTGATGGCACTCATCCCCGTGCTCAATAAATATCCACTCAGCGAAGTGGTCATCCACCCCCGCACCGCTGAACAAATGTATGACGGCACCGTCGATCTCGACGCCTTCGAAGACGCCTACCACAACATCGATCTCCCCGTCTGCTACAATGGCGACATCAACGACCTCTCGTTTTTTCGGGCGCTCCAATCGCGCTTCCCGGAAATCGACCGCTTCATGCTCGGTCGCGGACTACTCACCAACCCATTCCTGTGCGAGGTTATTAAAAGCGGCGATCCAAAAATAGAGAACGCCATCGAACGCATCGCCGCATTCCACAGCGACGTACTCGCCAGCTACGAGGCCATATTGCATGGCGACCACCCCGTCCTCGGAAAAATGAAGGAGTTTTGGACCTATCAATCCACCCATCTCTCCAACGGGCGCAACATGTTCAAAAAGCTCAAGAAAACCCAGCGCCTCTCCACCTATAAAGCCATCGTCGCCGAATTCCTCGCCGATGCCGAATGGATGGCGTAGAGAAACCGCACTCCAGAATTCTTCTTCCCATATCCTTCTTTGCATTTATACTCCTTCGCATGAAATGTATTCTGGCACTGGACCAAGGAACGACGAGTTCGCGGTCGATTCTGTTCGACCATGAGGGCAAGATACGGGCGATCGCCCAGAGCGAATTCAAGCAGTACTATCCCCAACCCGGATGGGTCGAACACGATCCGCTTAAAATCTGGGAAACGCAGGAGGAAACCGCGCGACAGGCCATGCACCAAGCCGGTATCCACTGCGAGGATATCGAGGCCATCGGCATCGCCAACCAGCGCGAAACCACCGTGGTCTGGAACCGCAAGACCGGCGAACCCATCTACAACGCCATTGTCTGGCAGGATCGCCGCACCGCCGACTTCTGCACACAATTGAAGGCCGACGGCGCGGAATCGCTCTTCCATGAAAAGACCGGCCTGCTGCTCGATCCCTATTTTTCTGGAACAAAGATAAAATGGATTCTGGAGCATGTCGACGGCGCACAAGCACAGGCGGAAAGGGGCGAACTCGCATTCGGCACCATCGACTCGTGGCTGGTGTGGAACCTGACCCATGGCCAGCAGCACATCACGGATGCCACGAATGCTTCCCGAACACTTTTATTCAACATTCATACGCAGCAGTGGGATCAGGAATTGCTGAAGCTTTTGGATATTCCCGAGAGCATGCTTCCCGAGGTAAAATCATCCAGTGAGATCTACGGCACAGCCGATAAGTTTCTCTGCGAATGCGGGTGCGTTATTTCCGGTCTCGCCGGCGACCAGCATGCCGCCCTGTTCGGGCAGGGATGCTTCGAACCCGGCTCCGCAAAAAACACGTATGGAACGGGGTGTTTTCTTTTAATGAATACAGGCACGAAACCGGTTGTTTCAAACAACAACCTGTTGACGACCGTGGCATGGAAACGAGGCGAGGAAATTAACTATGCGCTAGAGGGAAGTGTCTTTATGGGTGGTGCCGTGGTGCAATGGTTGCGCGACGAACTGGGTATGATCAAATCCGCACCTGAGATCCAGCAGCTCGCAACGCAGGTTTCTGATTCCGGCGGCGTCTATTTTGTTCCGGCGTTCACCGGTTTAGGGGCGCCGCACTGGGATCCCAACGCGCGCGGAATGATCATCGGGCTTACACGCGGTTCCGGTAGAGCCCATATTGCCAGGGCGGCTCTGGAGTCCACTTGTTTTCAGTCGATGGAAGTTTTGCGGGCGATGGAAAAAGATTTCGGCGCGCCCATGAAATCCCTGAGAGTCGATGGTGGCGCGTGTGCGGATAATGTGTTGATGCAGATACAAGCCGATCTTTTGCAGATTCCCGTTGAACGGCCCAAACAGATCGAAACCACGGCGTTCGGAGTGGCCGCGCTGGCGGGACTGGCAGTAGGTTTCTGGACGGATCTCGAAGCGATTGCAGCCCACCAGCAGATCGAGCGCATCTTTGAACCAAAAATTGGAAGCGATGAGGCCGAAACCCGTTATGCCCGATGGAAAAAAGCCGTTGAGCGGTGCAAGGGTTGGGAAAACCCAGTCTGACCTATGATGCGCCCCATTCGCTGAAGGGATGCCGGGCCAGATGGGCATTGCGATAGCGCGGGTCGGCTGACACTTCCTCCCCGGTCCATTCGGGTAGAATAAAGGGTTGCCCCTCTGTCTCTAGTTCAATCTCAGCCATGACCAGTCCGGTGTTGGCTCCGGAAAAGACGTCGAGTTCCCAGACCATGCCGGCGTGCTTGATGAAGTGTCTTTTCTTTTCAATGATCGCGGCTCCGCACAGCGCCAGCAGACTCTCGGCATCGGGCACAGGGATCTCGTATTCAAATTCGGAGCGGGTAATGCCGGAGGTCGCGCCCTTGATGGTTAGGTAGGCTCGCTCCCCGATAATGCGCACACGGGTAGTCGTGCCTTTGCCGGAATCCAGATAGCCCTGCCTGCACGCCAATCCTTCCCCGGCGACCGCCTTCCACGCGTCGCCTTCCACCAGGAACTTGCGCTCGATTTCAATGCCCATGGTCAGAATACCTTCGTCAACCGGGTGCTGTCGGGAACCATCTCGGCCTTGAGCATGTCGAATAGCGCGGTAGCGATCGGCCCCGGAACGCCTTTTCCGACCGGTTTTCCGTCAAACACGGTCACGGGGGTAATGTTCGGCGTGGTTCCATAGATGTGGATTTCGGCGGCGGATCGTGCCATGCCCATGCTGATCGGCCGGTATTCGGCGGAAGTCAGCTGGCGATCCCTCTTCAACTGCTGCGCGAAATGCAGCGCGCGCTTGGCGGTGGTTCCAGCGAGAACACGGTCGGGCGGCGGCATGAAGAGTTCCTTACCCAGAGTCACGATGCCAATGTTTTCCGTCGCCCCTTCGGCCAGGTTTCGGTGTTCGTCGAGCGATACCGTAAAATCGACGCCGAGGTCGACGGCCTCCTTTTTCATAAGGACGTTGGGCAGGTAGTTGCAGGTCTTGACGGTGGCAAACAGGCCGGACTTGACCGGGATTCTACTCAGGGCCACGCTAACGCCTTCCGGCAACCCGGCCATGCCGACCTGCGGAAGTTCGTAGACCACGATATAGAGTTCCGGACGATGGCAGGCATAGGGGTTGATCCCCATGGTGCCCGGCCCGCGCGAAAGCAACAGTCGAACGAGCGCATTGCGCTCGCCGCCGGCGCGCACGGTTTGCACCACAATATCCGCCATTTCATCCAGCGGCACGGGGAGTTCGATGCCCAGCTGGGCGCACGAACGCCCAAGGCGCTCCAAGTGGGCATCGAGATTATAGATGCGCCCGTCCATGCATTTGAACGATTCGAAGACCCCGTCGCCTCGGTGCACCATGTGGTCGTCAACCGGCACCAGCATGAGCGACGGATCCGTGACGATGCAGTCCGTCACGGACGAATACATGGCATACAGTTTTTTGTCCCGGCCCGGCAAACGCGCCAGCCATTCGTCGCGGCCCATAATTTCCTTCACCTTCATTTCGCCTCCTGCAACTCTACTGCTCGGTCGGACTATCCAAGAAATTCCGGTGGATTGGAATTTATTTCTGTCGCGACAGATGCGATATTCCCGTCTTCATCAAATCTAAAAAGGGGTTCCATGAAAGATATCATCAAGAAGCGCGTTTTAGTGACCGGCGGTGCCGGATTCCTCGGTTCGTTCCTCTGCGAACGCCTGCTGGCGGAAGAGTGCGATGTCATCTGCATGGACAACTTTTTTACGGGGCGCAAAGCCAATATTGCGCACCTGTTGGGCAGCCCCTACTTTGAGCTCCTGCCCCACGACGTCACCTTCCCATTCTATGTCGAGGTCGACGAAATCTACAACCTCGCCTGCCCCGCCTCGCCGGTGCACTACCAATTCGACCCCGTCCAGACCACCAAGACCAGCGTACACGGTGCGATCAATGCGCTGGGGCTGGCCAAACGCGTAAAGGCCAAGATCTTCCAGGCCTCCACCTCCGAGGTCTATGGCGACCCCTCCGTCCACCCGCAGCCCGAAACCTACTGGGGCAACGTCAACCCCATCGGCATCCGCTCCTGCTACGACGAAGGAAAACGCTGCGCCGAAACCCTCTTTTTCGACTACTGGCGCCAACACAACCTGCGCATCAAAGTCGCGCGCATCTTCAACACCTACGGCCCGCGGATGCACCCGCACGATGGCCGTGTGGTCTCAAACTTCATCATGCAGGCGCTCAAGGGCGAGGACATCACCATCTACGGCGACGGCCAGCAGACCCGCTCGTTCTGCTACGCCACCGACCTCATCGAAGGCTGGATTCGCCTGATGGCCACCGACGACGACGTGACCGGCCCGATCAACCTCGGCAACCCCGGCGAATTCACCATGATCGAGCTGGCGGAAAACGTGATCGAACTGACCGACTCAAAATCCAAGCTCATCTTCGAACCCCTCCCCGCCGACGATCCCAAGCAACGCAAGCCCGACATCACGCTCGCCAAGGAAAAGCTTGGCTGGGAACCCACCGTCCCGCTACGCGAAGGTCTACAGAAGACCATCGAGTATTTCGACGGCCTGCTCAAGCAAACGGACTAAATTTTCTGGAGTGCGGCGGGAAGCGTAGCGCCACGCCGCCTTCCTATTCCCTCGGAAAGCGGTATCGCCCGTTGGTTGCCACCGCACTCCAAAATGTTTTTCTACATCCCCATCTTCTTGAAAATCGCCTCGGGAATGTGGCGAATGACCAGCATGATCCAGCGCCACATCCAGAGGGTGTAGACCGTGTTTCGCTGTTTTTCCAGTCCACGGAAAACCGCGTTGGCCACCTGCTCCGGCTCGGCGGTGAGCGCGGCGGGAAGCTCTAGGCTTTCGGTCATCTTCGTGCGGCAGAAGCCGGGCTTGACGGTCATCACATGCACGCCGGTTTTTGCGAGTCGGTTGCGCAGTCCGGAGAGATAGGCCGTAAAGCCCGCCTTCGCGCTGCCGTAGATATAGTTGCTCTGCCGACCGCGATCCCCCGCCACGGAACTAATTCCAACAATCGTCCCCTGCCCTCGCTTTTCAAAATCTTCTGCCACCACATTCAGGATGGAGACTGCGCCCGTGTAGTTGACGTCGATCGTCCTGCAAACCTCGTCGAGATCGGTGCGGGCCAGCAGCTGGTCGCCCATGTAGCCAAAAACGCAGACAACGACATCGGGCTTGATCTCCAGCGACTCGTAGAAGTTCTTGTGGTTGGAAAAGTCGACCGCATCAAACTCCATGGCCTGGATCTCCGCACTGGATCGCACCCGCAGATCGCTCGCCACCGGTTCAAGCGAATCCATATTGCGCGCAGCCAGCGACAAGCTCCACCCCTCTGCGGCAAACTTCTTGGCCATCGACTGCGCCATGTCCGACGTTGCACCTAAAATCAAAACATTCTTCATTCACTCTCTCCAAATATTTTTTTTTAACCACGAAATACACTAAATACACGAAAGGGCACTGGCCAGTTTTAGTTTCGTGTGGTTCGTACTACCATCCACCAACTTATTGTTTTCCGTGTACGGTTTTCTCGTGCTGGTTTGCCAAAGGGGCACTTGTCGGAGCCAGTAAGGGCAGAATAATTGGGTGGCAGAATAATTTTCCAACTCGACCGGACTGGGCAAATTATTCTGCCACAAAATCATTCTGCCTAAATTCATTCTGTTTTGGTTGCGGCTGTCCGCGCTATGCATTTCGTGGTTAATCATCCCGTCATCCATTGTTAACATTCTTTTCAGGTGATCCCGATGCGCTTGGATTGCAGCGACTCGAATTTGGTATCTCCCTCGTTCAGCATGGCGATGGCCTGCCGGAAGTCGGCGGCGTTGGGATAGGTTTTCTCGAACATCTCCGCATCCATGTGCGAATCCTTCGCCAGATAGAGCCGCCCGCCATAATCGGCCACCATCGCGTCGAGATCCTTGAACAGATCCATCGCCCGGGCGGAGATCGGAAAATCAAGCGCCAGCGTGTAGCCGGCCATCGGGAACGACATAAAGCTCTCCTGTTCGCCAAACAACTTGAGCACCGCGAGGAACGAACCCAGCCCGCTCTCGGTGATCCGTTTCAGGATCTTGTGCATCCC
>DAOVNC010000260.1 GCA_030630445.1 Kiritimatiellales bacterium
AGATGAAGATTAAAAGACTAAGGGGAGCGGAAAATATTGAGATGCCATTTTTGGTCTGTACCGGGGGTGCTTTGATGTAGCAACGCTTCACCCGAACGAAGAGAGGGAAAGCGTTCTCCTCGTGAATGGATTCCGTTCGCAAGGGGCACCGCTTGAACCGCTCGCATGCTCGCTATTCACTTCGTGAATTATCAATCGCTCCGCTCATGGCCCTTCGGGTGAAGCGGTACTACACCGGCAACAGCGGGCGAAAACGGTACAACGGGAAATTCGATACCCCCAAACTTCCCCACCACAGAGGAAAGCCACCGCTATTCCGCAGTATTCGGCAGACTGGTCGGACCCACGAGTTGGTATTTACCCGTAATTCCGCCTTCGATCTTTCCATTGTTTTGCACGAGTTGAGCCTGGGCATCCACGCCGCCGCGGATTTCCGCGCCGGGATGCACCGTGAGCATCTGCCCTCGGAAATAGAGCTTGCCTTCGATCGTTCCGTGGATTTCGCAGACCTGCGCCAGCACCGCCATGTTGGTGGAGCAATCCGACATGATGCGGACAGACTGCCCCTTGAACAGGATCGGTTCAGTGACCGGCTCGGTGATGTTGAGCATCTGGTTTTGCACCACGGTTTCGAAGCCATGGCCTTTCAGCTCGGTTTCGTACTTGGAAACGATCTTTTTCACATAAAATGCACCGACACCAAGTGCCACTGCCGCCAACAGCACAACCACCAAACAACCGCTCCCGCAGCCGATTGCCACCTTGGCTCCGGTTCCCATCTTTTTCTTTTCCGCACCTGTTTCATCCATGGTTGATTCTTCAGTCATGCTCTTCTCCCTGGTTTGGTTTTTTAAAATAACGTTTTAGCAGCAATAGATAGATGAGCCCGGGCACCGCATAGAAAATCGACATTGCGCCAAGCATCGGGCTGTCCACCCAGTTCATACTTTGTATCTGCTGCAACATTTTCTCGCTGTATCCCATCGCTTCGTAGAAATCCATCAGATCGATCCGGCTGTAGGTGATCAACTGCGACAGGGTTCCAAGAAACAGCATCGCCAGCGCGCCCCACCATGCAGCCACTCGTAGTTTATACACGCCGAAGGCCAGCGCAACGCAGATGGAAGAACAGCCCAGCAGAACCATGGCACCCTTCCAACCGGAAACAAGGGTTCCGAAAAACGGCATCGTAAAATTCATGAAGCCCATCATCAGAATCGATGACGAAGCCATCGCAAGCATAATGACCAGAATCAGCACCGGCAGCGGGCACCGCTCCGTCCACGACGGGCCGGGATCGGCGTGCTCGATGGTGGCGCGGACATTCCGGTTGCCGTAGAACAGAATTCCAATGGCCGGAAAAAGGAGATAGATCAGGGCCATGAAACCATAGGTTCCGAGCAGTACGACCGTAACCATTTCGTCCGGCATACCAACGGCGGCGTAGCATTTCGGCAGCAGGAAAAAAATCATGACCATCGCTAGGATTCCACAACCGAGCATGAGCCAGCTCGCCGCCAGCATCAGCAACCGCGCCCAGCGGCGGGCGCGGATCGTGCCGATCGCCATCCAGATCAGCCACAGCGCCAGAAAAACATAAACCGACATGCCCAGCAAAACCTGCATCAGTGAAATGTCGTTCGGAGCGAATAGTATCGGGACAAGCGTGATCGCAGCCAACAAGGCACACAGCAATCCGCCCAGTAGTTCAAAAATTCCAAACACGATAAGGCTGGTCTTTTTGTCTTTGTATTCCTCTTCCATAATCGATCCGCTCTGATCGGGTCGTTTCCCTAATCCAGCCGCATGCGGTTGCGCGGGGTGGTTGGCTTGGGATTGGCGGCCTCTTCCTCGGTCTTGCGCTGCTGGTAGGATTTGACCTCGACCGCATCTTTTTCAGGGCGGAAGCAATCACGCACCCAAACCAAATAGATGCTGGCCATGATGCCCCAGACGCAACTGATGAAGGTTAGCGAGGCCGGACTGAGGGTGAGAAATTGTTTTTGCTGTTCAATCTGCATGGCGGAGTATCCCATATGTGTGTACAGCAACGACATATCGATTTCGGCGAACGTGAGCATCAGCGAAGAGCAAGTGAGCAGCACCAAGGCATACGCCCCCCACCAAGCGTGCATCTTGCGGGTGAACGCCCCCCACCCCACATACCCACAGGCAATGGACAGAAAAGCGACGACTAGCATTCCCGGCCAGCCGCTGACGACGCTCCCGAACAGGAATACGGAATAATGGGTCGTTGCTCCCGCGATGATCGACAGGCAACCCAGCGTGGAGATAAAGCCCATGGCCAGCAACGGCAGCGGGCAGCGATCCGTCCAGCTGGGTTCGGGGTTTCGGCGTTCGCAGGTGGTCCGGACGCTCTCCAAACCATAGAATGCGACGGCGATCAGCGGAAAAACAACCTGGAGGAAGAGCAGCACAAAGACGGCAAAATAGAGAATGCCCAAAGCGACCGTTGGAGCAATCAGGCCGGAGTCGGCCAGAATGCCGTAGGCTTCCGGCAGGATGTAGAGAACCAGTGCCAGCGCCAATGTGCCGAAAAAGACGGCCACCCACGCCCCAACCACCAGTAGAGCCCTAGCCCAGCGGCGGGCCTTGATGCTGCCCAGTCCAAGGACAATATACCAGCCCGTAGAATAGAACAGGAACGACATCGCCATCCAGTAGTAGATCGGACGCAAGCCATGCAGCCCGGCCGAAGAGACGACGACCAGCAACAGCATGGCCAACGAAAAACAGAAGATACCCAGCAAAATATCCAGCGTGCCGAACACGACAAGCCCCGCCGAGCGGTCCCGCGCGGGGTTGGCCTCCGTCGCTACGGATTCGGCCACTTTCTTGATGTATGTTCTCATGGTTTGCGCACAGTCTAATGAAAAACCTCCGTACAACAAGTCGATATCCAAACGGCTCAAAATCCGCTGCACTGCGGGATTTGTCGTTGCCAGCGGCGACTCCTCAAGCCAAACTCCGCTTTCGTATTGATTCCAAAGATGAAAGCAGCGAGGTCCGTGTACATGCCGACAACCTATATCAAGAAGATTCTCGAAGCAACGGTCTACGACGTGGCGCGCGAAACCCCGATCCAGCAAATGGATTCCATGAGCGAGGCCCTGGGCAACACGGTGCTCGTTAAGCGCGAGGATCTCCAACCCGTCCATTCGTTCAAACTACGCGGCGCCTACAACAAGATTTCCAAGATTCCGCCCGCCCGCCGCAAGCACGGTGTCGTGGCGGCTTCGGCCGGGAACCACGCCCAGGGCATTGCCATGGCGGCCAACAAACTCAACGTGCATGCCACCATCATCATGCCCATCACCACGCCGGGTATTAAAATCAAAGCCGTAAAAGCTCTCGGCGGAAAGAACATTGCGGTTAAGCTTCATGGTGATCGTTTTGACGAGGCCAATGTCTACGCCAAGGAATTTGCAAGAAAGCACTCCGCCGTGCTGATCCCGCCCTACGACGACCCCGACGTGATTGCGGGCCAAGGGACGATTGGCATGGAGATTCTGCGGCAATGGTCGGGGCCGCTGCATGCCATCTTTGTTCCAGTGGGTGGAGGGGGACTGATTGCGGGCATCGCGGCCTACATTAAATATCTACGCCCCGAAATAAAAATCATCGGGGTTGAAGCCGAGGACTCCGCCTGCCTGCAGGCCGCGCTCAAAGCCGGACGCCGCGTGGAGCTGAAGACGACCGGCATCTTTGCGGATGGCGTGGCCGTGGCGCAAATCGGCAAGGAGCCCTTTCGGATCGCCCGCGAATGCGTGGACGAGGTGGTGACGGTTTCCTCCGATGAAATCTGCGCCGCGATCAAGGATCTTTTCGACGATACGCGTTCGATTACCGAGCCGGCGGGGGCGCTGTCCCTTGCAGGTCTCAAGAAACTGGCACGATCGCGCCGCTGGAAAAACAAGGTGCTCCTTAACATTGCGAGCGGCGCAAACGTCGATTTCGACCGCCTGCGCTACATCTCGGAGCGCTACGAAGTCGGCCAGCAAACCGAAGCCATGCTCGCCGTCACCATTCCGGAAGCGCCCGGCAGCCTGATGGGCTTGTGCGACGCATTGAACGACCACGATATTACCGAATTCAACTATCGCGGATGCGCCGCCACATCGGTCAATATTTTTGTCGGCATCAAGCTCTCGGGCGGGAAACAGGATCGCAGGCAATTGATCCAGATGCTGCGCGACCAAGGCTATTCGGTCACCGATATGTCGGGAAACGAGCTCGCCAAAATGCATGTTTGCCACATGGTGGGAGGGCATTCGGATTCACCAAAAGATGAACGCTTGTTTAGCTTCGAATTCCCCGAACGCCCCGGCATTTTGCGGGATTTTTTAAAGATTCTGCGTGGTCGGTGGAACATTTCGCTCTTCCACTACCGCCGCCACGGTGGAACCTACGCCCACGTATTCGTCGGTCTTCAACCCCTTTCCGGCAGCCCGCACCACTTGTCGGATTTCCTCGAAGAACTAAGCTATCCCTACGTGGAAGAAACCCACAACCCCGCCTACCGGATGTTTTTGAAATAGACACAATAACGAAGAAGAACATGGATAAAGCAAAATCAATGCTGACTGCCCTCGCCTCCCTGCTGGCCCTGCCTCTCTTTGCAGCCGCTGCGGAAACCACCCTTTGGTACGACCATGCGGCCGACGACTACGGGCTGAAAAGCCCGCTCAAATGCTGGGAAGTCGAAAATCCTAACCGCACACATAAACCCAACCCGGACAAGGCGTGGGAAAAATATGCCCTGCCGCTCGGCAATGGCTTTATTGGAGCCATGGTCTATGGCGGTGTTTCCACCGAGCGCATCCAGTTCAACGAGCACAGCCTCTGGAGCGGCGGCCCCGGTTCCGAGGGTTGGATGAAAGACCAGAACAACCACGATGCCCACAAGCACCTTCCGGAAATCTGCAAGGCCATGCTCGACGGGAATAGCAAAAAAGCGGACCAGCTGAGTAAGGAACATCTGCGCGGAATCGGATCGGACGACCGCAACGAAGCGGACAAGAACTTTGGGCGCTACCAAACCTTCGGCGAGCTGACCATCGAAACGGGTCAGACGGGCGATACGGAAAACTATCGCCGCAGCCTCGACCTTTCCACCGGACTGCAAACCACGGCATACACCCTCGACGGAGCCGCCTACACCCGCACCACCTTCTGCTCGAACCCCGACCGCGTTCTTGTGTTCCGCTTCGAAGCCGACCAACCCGGCCTGCAAAACCTAAATCTCCAGTTCGCCACGCCGCACAATAATAAAGCACCTACGACCCAGAGGGTCGAGGTATTGACTTTTTAGTTGGGTATAAGGTTGCGACCCAGAGGGTCGGGGAATTACAC
>DAOVNC010000317.1 GCA_030630445.1 Kiritimatiellales bacterium
AGCAATCTCGTTGAGGGTATCGATGCCCCTGATCGCTTCCAGTGCGATTCGCGCCTTAAACTCCGCCGTGTGTTTTCTTCTGTGTTTTTTCATAGCTCCTATCCTTCTCATTTATGGAGCTATACGCCAAAACCTAACTTAACCGCTGGTCCAGATTCTCAAGTCCGCTTCTGACGGCGGAGGCTATCCCGCGGAATCCCACGTAATCCAGCGAATTCATTGCCCCAATCTGAAGAAGGCTCATACCCGTATTGGTGACACCGTTTACGACCAGATCATAATCAAAATCGTCGCCAAAACCATTAATGGTTATGGAGAGTGCGTTTGGTATCCCAAACTCGACCACGTCGGTCAGTACGGATACCCACGCGCTGCCATCGTAGAACTCGATATCGCCAAATCCATCATCCAGGTTTGGGCCATCAACCACGCGTGCGTATATTTTATTAAGACCGACGAAAAACTGCAATCCCCGATCGTCGACGCCACCGGGATCTTCCATCGAAAAATCAAAATTCACCGTTACTGTATTGCTCACAATGCCGAAGCCCTCTTGCCAAAGCCAGTTATTGGTTACATTGGCGGAATAACTTCCATCGATTGGTGTGGTGGAATTAATTATGGCGGCGTCGTTCGTACCGTTCCACCCGGTAAGATCGCCGGTTTCGAAGTCTCCATTCACGATCCATTCCACAATATCGCCCGTTGCGGCGGAGGCAACCATCGCCATGCCCGCAAATACCACCGTTAACAGTACCCATATTTTTTTCATATCTGCTCTTTCTCCCTATTTTTTCTATTGATATTCCCTTATGCGGATTCGCTAATGAAAATCCGCCATACGAAGGGGAATTGTCATTGATCCACGGCATGACACATGCAACTGGGATTTTTTTCATTTCATGTTCAAAACGAGACGAAAGGAGCTGCCCCTCAACCTTCTTGCCAGTTATGCGCTCCTAAACAACCTATGCGGAACAATGCTAGAGCGTGTCCAAAAGAACCCGGACAAACAGGGCGTTCCCAGCAGGGGACGGCAATTGATATTGCCGACGCACCAGGCCAATATCCACGCCGTCCTGGCCAGCGGGAATCTCGGTCGAAGGCGGCTGCGTGGCCCAATCCCCTAAAAGATCTTCGCTGGTCTGGATGGCGACCCAAACATCGGGATCGCTTTGGTTCATGATCACTCCAACCGTATTCGAGCAAGGGTAAAGCACAATGCGCCCCGAATAATCGCTCGCCTCCATCAAGGGGAGTCCAAGAACATATTTCGCAAACGCACCGATGCCATCCTCGGCGGGCGAGACCAAGGAGAGCGTGCCGAACCCTAGGAAAGGATCATAGCCCTTGCTGGCCATCCAGCTGAGAAAACCTTTCCCGGGAGATTCGATTCCGGCAATCCCGTGGTCATCGACGGCAACCGCGACCATCGACGTCGTGAACGAAACATCATCCAGCACATAGGAGTTTGCGGGCGGAATTCCTTTCTGGAAAAACCGCACCGTAGCGGCTCCTGCGCCGGTGGTTGCATTTTCCAGATTGGAAAACACGCGCAGATCGGTTGCCGAACCGGAATCCGAGGGATTCAACACAGCGCTCCACGCAAGATCCCACGAGGCGCCGGGCAATCCGAAATCGCGTCCGATTATCTCTAGTTCATAGGGGGTTTCGGCAAGCAGACGGGTTGGAGCACTGTGGGTCGAATCCAGCACCTTGAGCCATGCCCCTCCGGCTTTCACCTCCAGTTCCCCGCCTGGAGCGATCCGGATTTCCAGCATCTTTCCGGCGGACAGATCCTCCAGCACGAAGGAATCGTTGTTGATTTCCACATGCAGCGATTCGTTAACGACTCCGGCCAGCTCGAACAACACGGAAAGCGTGAATGTGCGACGAGAGCAAAGTGTTTGCCATATTTCCGAAGGCACGTTGTAGGGGAACTTCGCCGCACTGCTGGAACTCGATGGCGAAAGATTGGCAACCTGCTCCACCCCGTTCCAATACCACCATTCAAGAAAAGGTTCCCGCTCGAAATCCCCGTTCCGCAGAGCGAACGGATCAAGCGCTTCAAGGCGAACTTCGTCGACGACATAGGTTCCGTAGAGCGAAGAGGTTCGCGCAAAATTCAGCCCCGTTGCTCCCGTAGTGCCCGGCGTGCTCTGGAACGCTGAGAGTCCGATTGCGCTCTGGGAGAGGTTCGATCCGCCCGGAAGCGACCAGAACAAATCATATTCCGCCGATCCGGCATCAAGATCCCTCGCCCGGATCTGCATCAGCGTGGTCTGGCCAATCGCGAAAGCGCCAACCCCTCCGGCAACATCGACCCATGAAGATCCGTTATAGATCTGCAAGGCACCGTCAATCGTGCCCTTGATGTTCAGGAACGCCCCCAGCGGATCACTCCCGTCGCCCCCATTCTGGTGCAGCACCATGTTCCACATCCGATCCGAAACCGGCCCCGTGGACGGATGGACGGAAAACGCCAGCGTGAAGTCAGCAAGGCCAGGGAGCGGCTGACTCAACCGCCCCGTCCCGCTGCCCCCCACCAAAGCGGCTTGGGAGGAGCCTTCCACGATCCCGTTGGTTTGCATGGCCACGCCGGGATTGGACCATCCCGAATCAAAGGGCGAGGCTTCGAATCCCGGATTATCCAATCCGCTCCATGGCGTATTCAATCCGCTTCCGCCAGAGGGGATGGCCGCCATTTCCTCTTCCAACGCCTGAACAAGTCCCGCCTTGATGGCGGCATAGGCCGGGTCGCTGGCGAGATTGGTCAATTCCAGCGGATCGGTCGCCAAATCATAGAGTTCCTCAAATTGCGGAACCAGGCCGTGGGTCTGGATATATTTATAGCGTCCGGTGCGAATGGTTCGGTGCGGCTTGTTGCCCAGATCGGAGGACAGCGCCTCGTACAGAACCCGGTCGCGCCACGGGGCGGACGGGTTTTCGAGGAGTGTGCGTAGGTTTCTGCCGGGCATGTTGTCGGGAATCGCGACACCCGCAACGTCCAGCATCAGCTGGGTCACGTCGATATTGAGGACCAGATTGGTTTCTACACGGGATGCCAACCCCGGTGCCCGGATGATCATTGGAACCCTCATGGATTCCTCATACGAGAGCACCTTGCTGGTGAACTTGTGCGAACCGGTTTGCCAACCATTGTCACCGAGGAAAATCACCCAGGTGTTGTCAACAATGGAGTCGCTGGTATTGCCGTCGCCGTTGGGATCCTCCAGGGCATCGAGCACCCGACCAATCTCGCGATCGAGATCGGTGACCGCCGAATAGTATTCCTTGTTGTGCTGCTGGACGTTATCCTGCCCCATATAGGTATTGCGCACACCGGGGTCCATATTGCTATAGCCGCCGGGACCCCCATAATCCTGACTGACGCTCTGGGTGATGTAGCGGGAGGTTGCTAGATGCGGCGGCTTGTCGGCGAGGTCGTCGGCCCAGTTTCCGGGCACGGGCATATCTTCCACGGCGTGCAGGTCGAGGGAGACCGTACTTGCCGGATAGTTGTAAGACCCGTCCACGTGTGCCACCTGGTTGCACCACCAAAGCACGAAAGGCTCGGCGGTTGCCGTCGCAACATGGTTGGAAACATATTCAATCACCCGGTTTGCCATGAACTCCTCGTAGAAGGTGCCGCCAAGGTCGGTCGGCATTCCCGGAATATTGGAGTCGATGCTCCGGTTGAACCACGATCCGTTGCCATAGATGCGGGCATAGGTGTCGAAGCCCACGGAGGCCGGCGTATTGCCAATGTGCCACTTGCCGAATTGCGCCGTCCGGTAGCCCGCCCCCTTGAGATAATCCGCAAATGTGACCTCTGAGTTGTGAATGGAGGCTGCGAGGCCCATCACGCCGTTCTGGGAGCCATATCGTCCGGTCAGGACCGCAGCCCGGGCCGGGCTGCAGATTGCCGTGGTGGCAATGGCAGTATCGAAACGCACCCCGGAACTTGCCAAGGCGTCCAGGTTGGGTGTATGGATTTCAGGATCGATCGATCCAAGCAAGTCATAGCGGTGGTCATCGGAAAAAATAAATAGAATGTTTGGTGAACTCCGCACTTGTAGCGGGAACAATATCCCCACCAACAACCACACAAACGCGATAAGGGCACAATGTCTCTTCAGCACCCCTCCTCCCATAGCTATATTAATCAGTCTCATGAGCCTCTTGCAAAACCCCGGAACCGGGCCTATTTAAAGACATAATAATATTTGGTATATAAAGGAAAGATGCTACTGTTCTTCAATCATAAAAACCACTAAACAAAGGAAGAACAGTGAGCAACCTTTCCGCCCTCAATA
>DAOVNC010000288.1 GCA_030630445.1 Kiritimatiellales bacterium
AATTCGATGGGGCTCTCAAAAATAGAGCACACTTTTTCATAGTCGAACGATTGGATCCGATCACCGGAGATGCCCGTCGAGTTTTCCAGCACAACCAAACTGAAGAGCTTCCCTTTCTTGCCTTCAAGAAGCGCTGGCCAATCCGGCTTTGTCTGCGAGTAGTAGCATAGATAGGGATTCAGCCCATAGGCGTGAAAGGAGAGGTCGGCGGTGGTGCACCATCCGCCAAAGCGCATGGGATTGACCTCGATGGGAAACAAGGCTCCCGCCGCATCCCTTCTGAGCTCGACATGCACCGCAAAGTTTCTGACCCCGGCCAGACGACCGATCTTTCCGATGAATTCGGTGAACTCAAGCAAATGGCGCTCAATGATTTCCTTGGACGAAACATAGACCCGGTCGCTCAGGTCGGCCTCGGAAGAAAAGAGATGCTTGAGAATACCGAGAACAACCGGTTCGCCGTCGGCATCGAAATAGGCGTCTACCGCAAATTCTTCGCCCGGAACGCATGCTTCAACAATGAAGGATTGGGTACCGACCACGTGCTCGGGATAAAGCCCCTTGATCCGGCTGATTTCCCGCTCGATGGAATCCACTGCGGCGACCCACTCCGCAGGATTGGAGACCTTTCGAACCCCCAGACTCATGAAGCCGACGGTGGGCTTGATAATCAGCGGGAACGGCAATTCGCCGACGGGCAGCTTCGCCGCATCTTCAATATGGATCTCCTTGAAATAAAAACAGGGGAACAGCGACTGGGTCAGCGTCCGAAACTTTGCCTTATCCTTAAACAACTCCACTTTTTCAGGAAGATCGCCCGATGCCAAATGCGTTGCAATCCAACCGAGTGCATTTTCAGACGTCGTATAGATGGGCGGCGCGTCCGGTGCCTGCGCCCGTTCAACGGCCTCGGCTTCGCTCATCAGAAGCGTTCCCGAAAGCAAGCCCATCTCCCGGGATTGGGGCGTGTCCACCACGGGAATCGCATGGTCACGAACGGTCTTTTTAAAGAACTCCGAAAGATAGGGTTTATCGACAAAAAACACGGTCTACTCCTTCGAAGCAATCTTTCGGGTCATGCGTACATGGTCGATCCCCGCCTCTTCATAGCGGTCTCCCTGCTCGACGAACCCCAGCTTTTGATAAAACTCGCGGACATGGTATTGGGACGACAACCAGACTTCGGGCAGGTTCAAATCGCATGCGATATCCAGCAGCTTCTGCGTAATCATCCGCCCCGTCCCCTGACGTCGATAGCGGCGTTTCACGGCAATCCGCCCGATATGGCCATCCGGCAACATCCGCCCTGTTCCAATTACGCCATCGGCGTTATAGGCCAGCACATGCATGGCGTCCGGATCCAAGCCATCCATCTCCAGTTCTTCGGGAACCTTTTGTTCATGGATGAATACCTCCGTGCGTATTGCCACGATTTCTTCGGCATGGTTTTTGTACGCTACCCTTTTCACATTCATTCGCTACGCTCCACCGATTCCCTCTTCTTGGGGCAAACCAAAGCCGGATACTACCAAATCAACATCCTGAGATGGCAGACAAAAAAACAGGGAGCCGGAAACACTCGGTTTCCAGCTCCCGTTTTCCAACCGGTTTCGCGCGAACTATTCGGCGCCGAGCTTGCCGAACGACTTGAACAGAACAAACATGGCTCCCGCCGCCAGTAGCGACATCAAACCACCAGCCAACAGATTGCCATAGACAAAGTTGCCCACCGCAAAGAGTGAACTGTAGATCGCCACGCATCCGAGGAAGACGCACAGCAACTGAACCGGAAGCTTCCAGTCCGTAATGCCTTCCTTCTGGTCGATCTCCTCGCCGTCGGCGCGGGCATCGAGCACCACCTTTTTCCAGCCGGGTCCACCCGGGTGGCAAAGCTTATAGAAACTACGCAGGGTCGAGGTCGCGCTCGGCTTGGTCAGCAAGGTGGTTCCCAACCACGCAAGTGTCACAAACCCGACGCAGATCAGCAGCTGAACCGGGAAAACCAACCCGGAAACGCGAGAGTCGTAAACATACAGCTTTCCAGCCTTCACCAGCGTATCCACCTTGCGAGGCGCTCCATCTTCGATAAGGAATGCCGAAAGCTCCGCATTGTTGGAGGGAAGCATTTCAAGAACATCCTCTCCGTTTTCGGCCGCAACAACCAGCGCAGGGTTATCAAGCACCTGAACAAATTCCTGAACCGACTTATAATCGACGACCCACGACTTCACGCCGTCGTCGCCCGGAACGGCAATAATCCAGATCGCCACGATAGAGGCCGCAACCATGGCCGCGATTTCCGTCCAAGCGTTGATGCGGTACCAGAACCAGCGCAATAGATAGATCGCGCCCGTTCCCGCGCCGGAGAGGAGCAGGAACTTAAAGGCCTGCCCCGCATTCTGCAGGAATTTCAAGGCAATAACCCCGGCGATAACCATCAGAAGAACCGTCATGACACGGGCAACAACAATCAACTCCTTTTGGCTGGCGTTCTTGCGAACAAAGCGTGCATAGAAGTCGTTTACCGCATAGGACGAACCCCAGTTAAGGTGGGTTCCGATGGTGGACATGTAGGCCGCGATCAGCGACGCCACCACCAGTCCGAGGAAGCCCGGACCCAAACGGGAAATCATGGCCGGATAGGCAATGTCCTGCTTGAGGTAGGTTGGGTCGATATTCGGGAATGCAGCATGGATGCTTTCGAGCGTCGGGTAGCAGAGGATCGAGGCCAACGCCACGATAATCCACGGCCACGGACGCATCGCATAGTGCATGAAGTTAAAAAACAGAGTTGCGCCAATGGCATTCTTTTCATCCTTGGCCGCAAGCATGCGCTGGGCAATGTAGCCCCCGCCGCCCGGTTCGGCTCCCGGATACCAGACCGCCCACCATTGAACCGCTACCGGAATTAGCAACATCGGAACCCACGCCAGCCAGATGGAAAAGTCGGGCATGACGCTCAGCTTGGAAGCAATCGCCTCGTTGGTCAGCAGTGCTTGCAAACCCCCGACCTCCGGCTGGCCCACCGCGACCACCGCCGCGTAGACCGCACCGAACATGGCAATCGAATACTGGAAAAAATCGGCCCAAATGCAACCCTTGATTCCGCCCGCCGTTGCGTAGATCACCACGCCGATGGAGGCAAAAATCACGGTCGGCAACGGATCAATATTAAAAATAATCTGTCCAATCTTAATGGCCGCCAGCGTTACCGTACCCATGATCAGGCAGTTGAAGAAAACGCCAAGGTAGATCGCCCGGAACCCACGCAGGAACGCGGCCGGTTTGCCGCTGTAGCGCAGTTCATAGAATTCCAAATCGGTCATCACCTTCGAACGCCGCCAAAGCTGCGCATAGATAAAGACCGTCACCATACCGGTAATAAGAAACGCCCACCATGCCCAGTTAGCCGTCACGCCATCGCCACGAACAAGATCGGTAACGAGGTTAGGCGTGTCGCAACTAAACGTGCAGGCCACCATCGAAACACCCAGCAGCCACCACGGCATGCCGCGGCCCCCCAGGAAAAACTCATCGGTATTCTTACCCGCCGTGCGCGCCGCCATCAGGCCGATACCGATCACCATCACGAAGAAAATTCCAACCACCACCCAGTCGATGGTTCCCAGCAACGATTCGCCCAGCGGTCCATCTGCCGGTGCCGCCATGGCCGAAACGGCTGCAAGAGATGTCAAACCGAACAAGATTAACTTTTTCATACTCTATCCCCTTCCCTGTTGTGGGAGCCCATGCGGCTACCCTGATTTGCTAAAACAAACCTTATTTATGCCTCATCGCCGTTAAGCAATCAAACCTTAAAAATAACCTTAAAAAATAATCCTCGAAAATGGGTCTTCCGCTGGTTGACACACCGAAAGACCCTGCGTATATTCCCGTTCTCTTTTTTGGGGACGATTAGCTCAGCTGGCTAGAGCACTGCCTTGACATGGCAGGGGTCGAAGGTTCAAGTCCTTTATCGTCCACCATCTTTTCAACCCTGTTTCTACAGGGGTTTTTTGTGCCTGCGCCTTCATTCGAACACGATCACGCTGGCTCTCCCCCAAAGGCGGGGGCATATTCATCTCCACTTACAACATTATTTTTCAGCTCTGCGCCCCCATACTCAATGCGAGATAGTAGAATGCTTCCGGCACCGTTTTTTTCAAACGATCCAAACAGGGGAGCTCAGCAATACTGGCATCTCGAATGATGTCTAATCGCTCTGAAAGATTAAATGAGAGCTGATCTTCGGATAGGTTGATGGCCCCTTCCAAATACGAGGTCAGCAGGTGAGCCTTTGCAGCAGCGACCTTTACCTCAAGATTCAGCCCAAACCGATCACGTACAAGATGACTGCCAAGCCGTTTAATCCCATCCAGCATCGGGATAACAACAGCTGCGTCTGGACTACCACCCTTCGTCCCGTTAACACACAACTGAAGAGCGGCATAACGCGTGTCACTTAACGTTTCCTCCATGGAAAAACTACCTTCACGGTACTCACTTTCAATCCTGTAGCTTTCCAGATAGGCACGCTTCACGGCAGCAAGATCCACAACCTCGTTAAACAGCTCCCCTACATCAAACAACTGTTTAACCACCTGCATGGTCATTGAATTCCCTTTTTTCGTTTTAAAAGGAACACCCAATGTATGGGGAGCAAAGGCCGTCAATTTATCTCCAAGAAGTGCCTCGACCGAAGGGAGCCGAACCGTCACATCTTTATCGACCTGAATAAAATCGGTACTGATCGACTTCTCAACACATTCCAACCTGCAATCATCTTCCTGGACGACATCCAGTAAAACATACTCTTCTTTACCAGTTACGGCTGATGAATAGAAAAACT
>DAOVNC010000403.1 GCA_030630445.1 Kiritimatiellales bacterium
GCCGGCTACCGCGTGGGCTACTACGGGAAATGGGGCTATGGCGCGGCCTCGACCCTGGTCGATCCGGCCCTCCAGAATTTGCAGACCCTGCCCGTCAACCACGGCTACACCGACCTGCTTGCGGAACTGCACCACGTCCGCGCCCACACCTTTTTCCAGCCATCGCTCTGGTTCAACAACATCGATACGCACGGCACATCCACCGTACTCGAATACAACGACAATGTCGGAGGAAACCACCTCGAATATGCCGATGATCTGTATGCGGAAGCCGCCGAAACCTTCGTCCGCGCCCATGCCAACGGCTCCAAGCCCTTCTGCGCCCTAGTCGCGTTCCAGGTGCCGCACACCCCACTCGGCGACGTCGCGGAAATGGCGGACTGGTTTTCCGACTATGACGGTATCGATACCAGCACATGGCCGACCGACGCCAAGCAGTACGCCGCCATGGTCACCCGCCAGGACCACCACATTGCCGATCTCCTCGCCGCGCTGGACGACCCGAACGGGGATGGAAACACCTCCGACAGCGTCCGCGCCAACACCTTGGTTATCTTTGCCTCCGACAACGGCGGACAAGGTGGAACCCCCTACGATTTCTTCGACACCAACGGAAACCTGGCCGGGGTCAAAGGATCCGTCCAGGAAGGCGGCATCCGGGTTCCCACCGCCTTCAACTGGCAGGGCGTGATTGCGCCGGGCCAATCGACGGACCACATTACCTGCGTCAGCGACATGCTCCCGACCCTGTGCGATCTGGCCGGTGTCCTTCCGCCCATGGGCATCGACGGCGTATCCATCGCTCCCCTGCTGACTGGAACCGGGCAACAGCGCGTCCGTCCCTGGTATACCCACGAAAACGGCAGCTCCACTTGGTCGCTGATCCGCCCCGACGGAATTAAGCTCCGAAACACCGGGGCCCTCTACAACCTTGCCGACGGGAGCAACACCAACTACGAAGCCACCAACCTGCTGGCCGATACCGGCGACCCGAT
The DNA here is from genome assembly GCA_030630445.1 of Kiritimatiellales bacterium. GTDB lineage: Bacteria > Verrucomicrobiota > Kiritimatiellia > Kiritimatiellales > Pontiellaceae > Pontiella. The sequence goes on from DAOVNC010000403.1 coordinate 996, forward strand.
GTATCCCACCTACCTGCAATGGAAGAACGAGATGCAGGCCATTGTCATGGCGGAACGGGTAACGGAAGCCTACGGATTTGCAAACACCTACCACCATTGGATCGGTGCCGACGGTGCAAATGCAAGCGAGGTCGCCAACTGGTCCGACTATGCATATGTCAATGCGATCAACAGCACCACCTACATCTCCGAAACCGGCGCCCCGCGCGAGCGCTGGAACGCCACCCTGGCCAACATCGGCGCAACCGACCAAACCGCCGTGCTTGATGCCGACGTCAGCGTCTTGGGCATCGAGATTGCCGGAAACCCGGCCACGGATGCCGAGCAGATCCTTTCCATCGTGCCGGGTATCACGCTCACCGGGCGCAACGAGATCCGCCTCTCCCCGCTTTCCACCGTGAAACTCAACGGCGGCGCCCTCGCCTCCACGCGCTGGGTCGACCTTTTTGCGGGCGCAACGATCCAAGGCCCCGGAACCATCGACGCCATCCTCTACAACGCCGGAACGCTCGACATCACCACCAACATGCTTGATGGCACCACCTACACCACCAACATTATTCCCGGCAGCGGTGGAGACCAAACCATCCAATTCAACCGGTTCTCGAACACGGACCACTCTTCCCCGGGATCTGACGGTTCCTATCCCGCCACGGGCTGGATATCCACCGACGGTGGTGCCACGCCGAATGCATCTGCAGTATATGATGTGAGCACCTTTATTGCCGACAATGTCGTGCCACCCCAGCCGCTGGCATACACGGTTACCGGTTTGAATATTGATGGCGAAGGCGGGGATAACGATCAGGTCGTTATCAACTTCAGCGTCAGCACAGATGGCCAAAACCTACAAACCGTTTGGTCGGGTACTGAGCCGCAAAACGCTGGCTGGCTATCTTCGGGCGGAACCACCCTCAACGCGAACGGTGAATATGTTCAATTTGACTTTACCTCCTTGAGCATAGATCTGAACGGCGGAACCGGCAACGGCTTCGGAACGTTCGATGGCTTCTCAGCGGTATCTTTTGGATCCTTTACTGTTGCTGGTGAAGTAGGCGTTGCCAACGGCCTTACTCAGGCTATTGCGGACGGAAAGGAACTGGATCTGTCCGATGGCGGACTCGACTCGAACCTACAAGTGATTTATGACACTACCCAAGGTTCGGTAGGTGGAGGATACCGCCCGGAAGGCTGGAGTTTCCAAATTTCCACCTCAGGCGACCCCATCCCCGCCGTCACCAATATTACAACCAATGTGGTGAGTTCCGCAGGCGTGGTTGTTTCCCAAGACTACTATCAGTCGGATACGGCACTGCTGGACGTTCCCGTCGCCAGCACCTACACCTCGCTGGTGGTCAACGGATCAGCCAACCTTTCCGGACGCTTGGAATGTTCGCTCCCGACCGGGTTTACCGCTTCGGACGGCGACCGCTTCACGATCATCTCGGCTAGTTCCGTCACCGGCACCTTCAGCAATCCCGACGGCATGCTTGAAAAGGGAGGGCACCCCTTCCAGATTCAGTACGCCGCCGACAACGTCGAGCTCGAAAAAGTGGCCGTCACCACAGCGGGAACCCCGCACTGGTGGATGGATCTCTACGGACTCACCAACGATACCTACGAAGCCGAAGACCTGCTCGACATCGATGGCGACGGGCTCGCCGCGTGGGAGGAATACATTGCCGGAACGCGCCCGGACATGGCCTCCTCGGCCTTGGTGATCGCACCGGAGTCCCGGCCCGTGGAAGGCGGATTCATCGTCCTCTGGCCCAGCGTTGCCGGAAGGACCTACGCCCTCGGCAGCAGCACCAACCTGATGGAGAGCTTCCAGCCCTTGGCCACCGGCATCCCCGCCAACCCCCCGGAAAACACCTACACCGATGCCACCGAAAAAGTGGAAAGCTTCTACCGCGTCCAAGCCGAAAGACAGTAAGAGCCTAGCGCGACGAGCCGTCCCGTGACCCCGTTGGCACGTGGAACGTGACTCACGGTGGCAACCGAAACCGGATCAAATAGGCAGAATAATTTGCCCAGTCCTATCGATCGGAAAAATTATTGCCGCTTCGCTGCCGTCTCTTCGAGCCAGCCTCACTTCGTGTCTGCCCCCAATTATTCTGCCTAACCTGTTTGAATGAAGAGCGCTCCAGAAATGGGTTTCTGAAACCGTTCATAAAAACGACGAAATTGACGGATAGTAGTAC
>DAOVNC010000124.1 GCA_030630445.1 Kiritimatiellales bacterium
AACGATGCGGGTGTCGTTGCGAAAATCCAACAGGTTGAAGAGCGCGCTGATTTGAAGATAGCGGTCGGTCGGCGTCTTTATTCCGATCCGCGCCGCCCGTTCGAAAAAGGGCACCGCACCGGGATCCGGCAGAAGCTCCACTCCTTGATCAAACACCGCGAACGCCTCGGAACGCGGAATGTCTGGAGCTTTCACGGTCGTCGCCGCAGGTACGACGGTGCGCGCGGACGTGAAGAACAATGATTCGTCGAGCGCACGGGGCGTTTCCAGCGCGGCGAAGCGTCGGGTCTCCTCTTCCTGGATCCTTTTGGCCAGGGCTTTGACCTGCTTGCGGAATCTTTTCGTGAGTGAGGTCTCAATAGCCGCGATCGACGATGCGCGATGATCGCGGTTCAAGAGGAACGCGGCCGCGATCAAAGTTGCCAGCAGGATTGCCAGACCTCCTGTCAGTAATCTGGGTAGTTCCGGGCGCATGTCATTATTTCAATGCCGTGTTGTCGGTGATGTATAGAGAGGAAAGGACTTCATTCCTGAAGAATAGTCTCAGGCCGTTCTTCGCGATATAAGCACCGCCCGCCCATTTTCCGGATGTTGTGAGATAGAGCGTGTTCTCTTTCCAACCAATCCGATCCGTTTCGATGGTTTGTTTTGGTTTGCCCAGAATCGTCAGTGCCTCGTCCAGTGCGAGTCCCACCTTGATCCCATTGATTTCGTAAGCCTTGGAACCTTCAAACCTGAACTCTTCCACCCGGTTGTCGTTCATAAAGATCGTGAACTGATCTGGGTAAAGCATGACGTAGATGCTCGGAAGTTCGTCCTTTGCGAATGTGGTCTGCCCATAAACATAGCTTTGCGGTTCGCCAAAAACACGGATCACGTTGTCGAGGGAACCGCCCTCCATATCGAACCCGTCCACTTTGTCTTGAAGCGGAGGATCGAGTTGAAGCGGCTCGGTCCAAAGCCATTCGCCAGTGCCGAAGTACATCATGCCGAACGCGTTCCCAGACGGGACGGGATACAGCGAAAGGTGCGGCCATCCTTCGTGTTCGAACTTCACGCTCAACTCGAAGCGGCCGGTTCCCTTTTTAAGGGTCACGTGCTCGGAGCCTGACGTTCTCGTCTTTGAATTTCGTTGCTTCGGCGTGACGTACAGGGCGATCGAGGCCCTGTCGCGCGACGCGAGCGTGTACGCGCCGCGGACGAGATAGGTTGCCCCGACTTCGAACGGGGCCTTCGCGCCGCGTATCTCTAGGATTTCGATGCTATCGCCGTTGTTGAATTTCGCGAAGCCGATCTTGAACGGAATGGTGTTCGGAAACTCATAGTGCCATTGCAGTCTCGCCAGCGCGAGCAGGATGGATTCCCTGTTTTCATCGGTCGCTTCGATGGACGCGATCTTCCGGTAGATTACCAATGCTTCTTCAATTTGCCCTTTCGCGGTTTCGAGGAAGTAGGCCTTTTCATAGGCTTGACCGAGGTCGTTTGCGAAGGTGGCGGGTGCGAAGCAAAAGACTAGGGCGGTGAGTATGATTTTCACTTCGTGAGCTCCTCATATTTTTTCCAGAGGGTGGAAATGGCATCGGGGTTGGTAAGGCCGTGCTTGGCGGATTTGACTTTGCTGTTGCCTACCGAAAAGTTTCCGCTGTCTGGATCTGCGAATTGCGGGTCGGCTTCGAGGGTGGAGCTGGGGAGGTCGAAGTCGGTGCTGGGCGTGCCGTTGTTCCAGAAGGTGTTTTTGCCGACCTTGAATTTGTTGCTTCCCGCCTCGAACACGGCAAATCCGGTTTTTTCATTATCGGCGATGATGTTGTTCTTTACCTGAATTTTTCCGTAGGTCCGCGTATCGATGCCGGAAAAGCCGTTGCCGAGAATGACGTTGTTTCCGATCTCGACATCGGCGGAAGCAAACGCGCTGATCCCGGTTCCGTTTTCGATGATGGCATTGTTCGAGATTTCCCCGTGTGTGGTTTTGTTTCCGAGGTAGATGCCTCTGTTGCGATTTGCGACGATCAGGTTGTCTTTCACGTGGATTGTCCCGCCGGTGCTGCGGACGCCGTGGTAGGCCGAGCCGGTTACGATATTGCCTTCAATGGTCACTTCCGTGTTGGAATGGGACATGATTCCGCAGTGCCCCGGATTCTGCACGATGCAACCCTTCACCATCCCCTCGGAACCTTCGCCGTAAAGAATGGGGTATTCAAATCCCTTGAAATGGCAGTCCAGCAGTTGAACCTTTGAAAAGCCTTGGATAAAAACCGAGAGGGGCGCGCGCTTGCTGCCACCGAGGGCAACAAGGTTGCAGTCGCGAACCGTCACCGTTGCATCCTGCGCCAAAACCGTGCAACCGGGCGGATCGGTGCGCTCGCTGGTTTCGCGCTGGCTCTTCAGGGTCAGCGTTTCTATCTCCACGGTTTGCTTTTTCGGAACGTGGATGAGTGGCTTGTCGGATGTTGCTTCCAGGATGCAGGTTTCCCTGTCAGCACCTTTCAATGTCATATTTTTGTTGAGGACAACCGTGCCTTCATATTTCCCTGCGGGGATGTAAATGGTGCCGCCGGTCTTGGTGGCGTCCACCAGTTCCTGGATGGTGGTATCGGTTTTCTGGAGCAGCTTTTCGTGGCACTCCTTGATGGTGCTTTCGTGCTTGCGGACGGTGGCGATGTGCAGCAACCGCAACAGGCTCTGCTTGATGGCGGTCTTGTTTTCGGCTGTCGGTTCGGCCTCGGAGATCGCCTTGTAGAGGGCGGCGGCCTGCTTGGCCTGACCTTTTGCGGTTTCGAGATAGTAGGCCTTTTCGTACTTTTGCTGTAGTTCGCTGACCGTTTCAGGGGCGTAGTCTTTTTCATGCTTCTGCTGTAGTTCGCTGATCGTTTCAGGGGCGTAGTCTTTTCCGGTCATGTCTTTGTATATTTCTCGCGCCTGTTTGGAGTGGGTTGGGTTGGAGCCGTTGATGTACTCGTTTAGAATTTTGGCCGTCTTTTTCCGGTCGTGTTTAAGCCCCCATGTAATTCTTCCATATAAATTGTGTTCACGGTCTGTGAAGGCCATTTCAAGTAGGCGGCGGATAACTTCTTCGTCCTTCTCCCGAACGGTGGAGAGGCCATAGTAGACGGAGTTATAGCGAACCTCGCGGTTTTTGTCTTTCGACAGGGTTAGCACCAGTTCAATGGCGTCGGGATTCTGGCTCTTTGCTCTCCAGATCCAATAGCCGCCAATTAGTTTCACCGTACTGTTCCGAACTGTGGCATCGGGATCTTTGGCGCAAGCCGCGAAGGCATTGAGAAAGGAGTCATCCATAATCAGGGTCAGTCTTTTTGCTCGAATGAGCTTCAGGATTTCTTTGCGCTTAATGGTGTCGCCGGAGAGTAGGGCTTCTTTGATTTCGGGGAGTTGGCCAGTGTATTCTTTTTCAGCTCGTTCCTTTGCCTGTTGCGCGGCCCATTCGAATGCCTTTAGTTTGCCTTGGAAAATTTGCTGGCAGATTTCAGCCTTGGCTCGAACTGCGGCATCATCGGAATCGAAATAGGGCTGAAGATATTTAATTAGCTCTTCTTGTTGGGATTTTGCGCCCCAGGCCACCCTTCCTAAATCGTTTGGGTCGTCGATCCGCATGCAGAGTTCCGCCAATGTGCGCAGAATGGCCGGGGTTTTGGGCTTTGTAACTGAAAGGCCGAAGTAGACGGCATAATGTCGTGTTCCGTATGGATCGGCTCGGTCTCCGCTGAAATCAGCGGCATGGTACATTATTTCAATAGCGTAGGGGTGCTGCGGTGATTTGCCCCAGATATACTTGCTGCCAATCCAGCGTATGATGTTTGTTCTGTGTTGTTTGGTGCAGCGAAGGCCGTTGTGTACCGTATTCAGGATTTCTTCATCGCTTCGGTTGTCCTTGTCTTTCGCCTCCCAAAGGGCATCGAGTGTCTTCCCTCCCTCCGTATCATCAGGGAAAAACAACTCAAAATCCGGTGCGCGATAAGGTGCTTCCTGCTGCCATGCGAATATACTCTCAGAGGAAGATGTTTTTTCGTGTAGTGTTGATTCGTTGGCTGGGCAAAGCGGGGCGGTGAGCATTCCGGCGATCAATAGCATTGTGGTCTTCATCATGAATCTCCTGTTTGTGTGATGAAGATAACGTACATCATGCGATGGAGCAAAGTGTCACCACAATGTAAAATCGACGGACACAAAAACGAACCGCCGGGTGGGGCGGTTCGTTTATGTGGGGCGGACTTTCCAGTCTGCCCTCTCGGTTGCGCAGGCTGGAAAGCCCACGCCACATGGGGCTAATGGCCTTCGTCAACGATCAGGCCGGATTCGACTTGGTCGATGGCCTTCTGGTATTCGTCCGTCAGGGGGCAGCCGCATTTATGTCCGCCTTCAACGGTCGCGTGCAGGCGAGCCTGCTCAATGTGCCATGTGGCAACTTTCAGATGCTGGTCAACGTTCATTTTATTCTCCTGTGTAGGTTAGGTGTTAAATCGAATAGTACCAATTGCGTCTAATATAGGGGCGTTCGTTTTGCGAATCAATAATAAAATTAAATTAATCATGTATTGGTTTGGAAGGGTTGGGAAGGGGTAGACGCACAGGCGATCGAACCTCGGGGCACCTCCCCCTGTGTCAATATGAGTTGCACTGGCCTCATGGTTGGGGTGAAACCTGGCAATCCGCTGTTGGAGGGAGGGGAGCGGAGTGTAGGTGCAAGAGAATCGATAGTGGGGATTGCCGGGGCATTCTTGGAAATTGGTTCGGATTTGTATTCTCAATCAGCTTGTTTTTTGTGCAGTTTGGATTGCATTTGCTCTGCCTTAAGCTCTCCTTCCAGTTTCTGTTTTTGCGACAGCTTATGAATCAGAGCAGTCACTAGCGAGTCGTTGCCGTTTGATTCCGCCATCAGCGCCCACATGTAGGCCTCTCCATAATCCTGCTCGACCCCTTCGCCGGTCATGTACAAAAACCCTAGGTTGTGCTGGGAGGGCATATGCCCCTGTACAGCGGCTTTTGTGTACCAGCCAATGGCCTTACCATAGTCTTGGGCAATGGCCTGTCCGGATTGTAGGCAATACGCCAGGATATACTGGGATTCGGCATCGCCTTGTTCTGCCATGGCCTTAATGTGTTGAATCGATGGGGAAGGCTTTTTTCCAATCGGTTCATCAATGGATTTGGCCGTTGCTTTGTAGGCCACAGAGAGAACCACTCCATCGCAGGAGGTGACGGTGCACTGCCTGTATTTCTGGACAAGCTTGCCCTTCAACGGAAATTCAACCGTAGGGGTTCCAAGGTGCTTATAGACCTTGGAGAGCGGATCGCCCTCGGTTATTTGTTTCGTGCGTGTCTGCTGTCCCATGACGGCGGAAACCAGCAACAATAGGAATATAACGATTCTATGGAACATAAGCATCTATTGATGGCAAAATATGGGACTTTTAGCTATGGAAATATAGGATGAGGTTGTTTGGCCCTGAAAACTCCCGGACACTCTTTTTGGTTGACTTGCCCCCCGGCGAGCCTCTACACCCTTCGAGCTATGTTATACGACGTACCCGTAAATCTAGGTGAGCGCTCCTATGGAATCCATATCGGGGCGGGTGTTTTGGATCGGCTTGGCGGCCTCTGCGCCGAGGCGGATCTAAAGGGAAAGTGCTTGGTCATAACCGACGAAAACGTCGGAGGGCATTATGCCAAGACCGTGCTTGAATCGCTGGAAACCGCCGGTTATTCCGTATGCCTCGCCACGCTCCCGGCAGGCGAGCAGACCAAATCCGGCGATCAGGTTTTCGAGCTCTATAGCCGATGCATCGAATCCGGACTCGACCGCCACTCGTTCATTGTGGCGCTCGGCGGAGGGGTGATCGGCGATTTGGCCGGTTATGTGGCTGCGACCTATTTAAGGGGCATCCCATTCGTGCAGGTTCCGACCTCGCTGCTGGCGATGGTCGACAGCTCTGTCGGCGGCAAGACCGGGATCAACCTGCCCGAAGGTAAAAACCTCGTCGGCGCATTCTATCAGCCTCGGCTGGTGCTGGCCGACCTCCAAACTTTGAGTACGCTAGCCGACCGCGAATACCGCGCCGGACTGGCCGAGGTCGTTAAATACGGCATCATCCACGACGCGCCATTTTTCCAGATGCTGGAAGAAAACATTGCCGGCCTTTTAAATGCTGGAAATGTCGAACTCCTCGCCAAGGTGGTTGGGCGCTGCTGCGAAATCAAGGCCGATGTCGTGGCGCAGGACGAGCACGAGGGCGGCTTGCGCGCCATTCTTAATTTTGGCCACACCGTCGGGCACGCCGTCGAAAAGGTGGCGGGCTATGGTGAAATTGTCCATGGCGAAGGGGTCTCCATCGGCTCCGTCTTTGCCGCCCGCGCCTCTGTAGAGTTGAGCGGCCTCTCCATGGAGGAGTGCCAGCGGATCGAAAAAATATTCATGGCCTTGGAACTTCCCGTAAATGCCCGGGGCTACAAATGGACGGATCTTCGCGCCGCGCTGGCCGTCGACAAGAAGACCATCGCCGGAATGCCGAAATTCGTACTCGTTCCAGAGATTGGAAAATCCACCATCGGCAACGAAATCCCGGAACCGCTCATGGAGCAACTCTGGAATGATTTATAAACCACGGAATTTGAACCACGAAATACACAAAATACACGAAACGACCCTGTAGCATTGATTTCGTGTGATTCGTGTATTTCGTGGTTTGTAAAAAATGCAGCAGCGAGAAGCATATATTGTCTTGAATATGATCGAGGGGCTTGGGCCGGTAAGCGTCCGGCGGTTGATCGATGTACTCGGTTCGCCGAAGGCGATTCTCGAAGCCGACCGCGAGGCATTGATGGAGGCGCGCGGCGTTGGCGAAAAGCTGGCGCTCAAGATCGTCGTCCAGCGCGACGGCATCGATTTTGAAGAGGAGGCCGAAAAGGCCGCCGAAATCGGGGCGCGCATCATCACCCCCGAGGACGACGAATATCCGGCGGCATTGAAGACGATCCACGACCCGCCGCTGGCGTTGTATGTTCTTGGGCGGATACTTCCGAAGGATAGCAAGGCGATCGGCATTGTGGGGTCGCGTTCAACCTCGCATTATGGCCTAACCGCCGCCGACCGACTGGCCTATCAATTGGGGCAGACCGGTTTCACGGTGGTTAGCGGATTGGCGCGCGGCACGGATACGGCGGCGCACAGCGGAGCGTTGAAAAGCGGCGGCCGGACCATCGCGGTTTTGGGTGGCGCACTCGACTGCCTCTACCCCCCGGAAAATGCGGAGTTGGCCAAAAAGATTTCCAAGAGCGGCGCGGTGGTGAGCGAATATTCGATGGGGCGGAAAGCGGATCGCATGACGTTCCCGTACCGCAACCGCATCATTAGCGGAATAAGCATGGGCGTGCTGGTAACCGAGTCGGCGATCAAAGGCGGGTCGATGCACTCCGCCGAGGCGGCGATGGAACAGGGGCGCACGGTATTTGCCCTGCCGGGGCGGATCGATACGCCCGGTGCGCGCGGGCCGCATATGCTGATCAAAAACGGCGCAAAGCTGGTGGAGCGCATCGACGATATTTTGGAGGAATATGAATTCCTGATTCCCCCGTCCGAACGGGAAGCCCCGGAAGCCGCACCCGCCGCGCGGCCGGACGTTCCTCTGTCGGAGGAGGAGTCGAAGATTGTGGAGGCACTATGGCAGGAGCCGCTCGACATCGATACGCTGGGCCGAGGGATGGGGATGAAAAGCCATCAGCTCAGCAGCTTGCTGCTGGGGCTGGAAATGAAACGGGTGATCCGAATGCTGCCCGGCCGCATGGTTGAACTGGCCGAGGATTTAAAAGCAGGATTTAAATAATTGTACTGTGTATTGCGCTCTTCAAATACGAAGTGCGCAATACGAAATACGCAGTACGCAATATTGGAGAGAACATGAGCAAGAATCTAGTGATTGTGGAGTCGCCGGCGAAGGCGAAGAAAATTAACAAGTTTCTGGGCAAGGACTATGTGGTGATGGCATCGGTCGGCCATGTGCGCGACCTGCCGCCCAAGAAGCTGGGCGTGAAGGTCGATCAGGATTTCGAACCGGAATACGTCGCTACGACGCGCGGCAAGAAGGTGCTGAAGGAACTCAAGGCCGAAGCCAAGAAGTGCGAAAACGTCTATCTTGCGCCCGACCCGGACCGCGAGGGGGAGGCGATTGCCTGGCACCTGTTCGAGGCGCTGAAAAAAAATGTGCCGGAGGAAAACTTCTTCCGCGTGACCTATAACGAAATCACCAAGCCCGCGATCCTCGCAGCCTTCGAGAACCCGGAAAAGATCGATATGGACCGGGTAAACGCGCAGCAGGCGCGGCGCATCCTCGACCGTCTCGTGGGGTTCCAGGGAAGCCCGGTGGTGCGCAAGCAGATCCGCGGCGCCAACAGTGTCGGCCGCGTGCAGACGGTTGCATTGCGCCTCGTGTGCGAACGCGAAACCGAAATTGTCAACTTCAAGCCGGAAACCTACTTCACGGTCGGCGCGGAAGTCCGCAAGCAGGAGGCGCCGTTGGACCCGTTTTCCGTTAAGCTCGCCCGCATCAACGGCGAACCGATCGGCATCAAGGATCGCAGGCTGCTTCCGGGTGCGGTGAAGACGCAGGAGCAGCTTGAAGGCATTCAGAAGGAACTGGAAAACAGCCCGCTGAAAGTCAGCGACGTGATTACCAAGGAGGTGACCCGCCGCGCACGTCCGCCGTTCATCACCAGTACCCTGCAGCAATCGGCCTCCGGTGCGCTGGGCTATGCACCCGCCCGCACGATGGGCATCGCGCAGAAGCTCTACGAAAACGGATTGAT
>DAOVNC010000132.1 GCA_030630445.1 Kiritimatiellales bacterium
CCCTCCTACAAGGACAACGGCGACGGCACCGTCAGCGACCTCGTGACCGGCCTGATGTGGACGCAGGATCCCGGCGAAAAGATGACCCTTAATGAAGCTCTCGCAAACGCCAAGAAATGTGGCACCGGCGACCACTCCGACTGGCGCCTGCCGACGATCAAGGAACTGTATTCCCTCATCCAGCTCAACGGAACCGATCCCGACCCAATGAGCACCGACACATCGGGCCTGAAGCCATTCATCGACACCAACTTCTTCAAATTCCAATATGGACGGGAAGAAATGGGCGAGCGCATCATCGACTCCCAATATGCCTCCAGCACCAAATATGTCAGCACCACCATGGACGGCAACGAAACCATGTTCGGCGTCAATTTTGCCGATGGCCGCATCAAGGGCTACCCCAGTAAAAGCCCCCGTGGTGAAGGCAAATATTATGTCCTCTATGTTCGCGAAAACCCAGAGTATGGAAAAAACCAGTTCAAGGACAACGGCGACGGAACCATCACCGACGAAGCCACCGGCCTGATCTGGATGCAAGCGGATAGCGGAAAAGGCATGGATTGGCCGACTGCACTCGAATATGCCGAAAACCTCGAATTCGACGGGCACTCCGACTGGCGCCTGCCGAATGCCAAGGAGTTGCAGAGCATTATCGATTATACCCGCTCGCCCGACACCACCGGATCGGCCGCCATCGACCCCGTCTTCGATGCCACCGAAATCAAGAACGAGGGCGGCAAGAAGGATTTTGCGCACTATTGGAGCAGCAGCACGCACGTCGGCGCACGCAGCACAGACACCGCCGTCTACTTTGCCTTTGGCCGCTCGCTCGGATTCATGAAAGATCGCCGTACCGGCGACTATAAACTGATGGATGTGCACGGCGCGGGTTCGCAGCGCTCCGACCCCAAAATCGGCGACGCCTCGAAATTCCCGCACGGGCGCGGCCCGCAGGGCGATGTCATCCGCATCGACAACATGGTGCGCTGCGTTCGGGGTGGCGATGTTGAAAAGTTGGAAGAGGTTCCAAAAGTTGAAAAGCAGCAAGCACAGTCGCGTCGCAGTGGGCGATCCAGAGGCGAACAGCAGGGACAACCGGGGAACGAGGGACGACGTAGCGGAGGTTTCATGAAACGCGCCGACAGGGACGGCGACGGCAAGGTTTCCAAAGCCGAATTCCGCGGCCCCGACGAACACTTCGACCATCTAGATAAAGACGGTGACGGCTACATCAGCGAAGACGAAGCCCCTACCGGCCCGCCCCCCAACCGAAAATAGGCTGAACACTTTTCAGGCAGAACTGTTCTGCCCAAATCAAATGGAGAACCCACCATGCTGAATCGAATAATACTATTTTTCCTCCTGCTTACTTTCACGGCCATGGCCAAGCCAAACTTTGTGTTTATCCTCGTGGACGATATGGGCTGGACGGGAACCTCGGTTGAGATGGACGACCGGATCGAGGAATCGAAAAGCGATTTCTACCAGACACCAAACATTGAAAAACTGGCTAAGCGGGGCATGCGCTTTTCGCGCGCCTATTCCCCCGGATCGCTCTGCACGCCGAGCCGGGCCGCCATCCTGACGGGAAAAACCCCTGCCGAGCTGCACATGACCACACCGGGCGGCGGGCGGTCGCAACCCTACCAGAAACTCGCCGCACCAACACACATCAAGGAGCTGCCGACCTCGGAAACCACCCTTGCGGAAGCACTCAAAAAACAGGGCTATTCCACCGCCCATTTCGGCAAATGGCATTTGGGATACGGAAACCCCGGCGAACATGGATTCGATGTTCACGACGGCTCAACCGGCAATGACAGCAACGGAACAGAAACCAATCCTAAAGATATTTTTGGCCTGACCCAACGTGCCTGCGATTTCCTGGACAAACAGGTAAAGAACGGAAACCCGTTCTATCTCCAGCTATCGCACTATGCCGTCCACTCGCCCACCGAGACGCTGGATACTTCGAAGGAGCGGTTTTCCATACTTCAAAAGGGTGCGCACCATTCCGATGCGGACTATGCAGCCATGACCTGGGATCTCGACGCCAGCATTGGAACGCTACTCGAAAAAATCGATACCCTGAAGTTGAGCGGCCATACCTATGTTGTATTCATGTCCGACAACGGCGCACCGGGCAACCCGCGCCGCCCCCAGAACATTCCTTTGAACGGCGGCAAGGGCTCCTTCTACGAAGGAGGAATCCGTGTGCCGCTCATCGTCCGCGGCCCCGGCATCGAACCCAATACCTTTTGCCGCGAAAACATGACGGGGTGCGATCTCTTCCCCACCTTCTGCGAATGGGCCGGACTTCCAGCCCCCGAAGAAATTGAAGGCACAAGCCTCGTTCCTCTGCTCGAAGGAAAACCGGACAAGTTCGCCCGGCGGGAAGATTCGCTCATCTTCCACTATCCCCACTATGGTCGGGGGCCCACGCAGAAACCGCAATCGGCAATCATCGTGAAAAACTACAAGTTGCTCAGGGATCTCGAAACCGGAGCGACCCAACTCTTCGACCTCGAAACCGATATTTCCGAAAAGAGCGACCTCTCCAAGAAGATGCCCGAAAAGGCCGAGCAACTGGGCAAGCTGTTGGACAAGCGGCTAAAGCAAGTGGACGCACAAATGCCGACCAAGAATTCAACCTATGATCCCGATGCGGAATCAAGCACGAGACGGCGGCAAAGAAAGTAGACCTCAATCATTAGTGACCCCGTGTTTTCTTCACCCTGTGGGTGTAGCGCAGCTTGTCCCGCCATAGCCTTGGCGACGGCGGATGCCTCCCGAAGGGGGCGCGCCCTCTGCAAGCAGAGACGCGAAGCGAGGCTTGAGCTTGCGAAAGCAGTGACCGGAGGGAACGGCAGCCCCGCACTACACCTTTGCCCGAGAAGTCGCTAACGATTCAGGAAGGTAGACGGGGCAATTCCTGCTCCAATGCAGTCGAGCAGTGACCGCTCGTGCGCAACGAGGCAAGATGCCTCGTCTACGATTTTCTGAAGAAGTGGCCGTAGAGGAAGTCTTTGATCGGTTCGAGGCCGGTGCCTTCCTTGGCGGATATCTCGTAGATATCCTCGCCCGTCTTTTTCTTGAACTCGGCAATGTGTTCGGCCGCTTCGGGCGCGTCCATTTTATTGGCGAGCACGAGATACGGGGTGCACGAGAGCGATTCTTGATGGAGGCGCAGCTCTTCGCGCAGGTGGAGGAAGTCGTCGGCGGGGTTGCGCTGGTCGGTCCCGGCCATATCGATGACGAAGAGCAGGAACTTGGAGCGTTCGATGTGGCGCAGGAACTGGTGGCCAAGGCCAATGCCTTCGTGGGCACCGTCGATCAGGCCGGGAATATCGGCCATGCGCAGGCGGCTGAAGTTTTCATACTCCAGTGTGCCAATGATGGGGTTGAGGGTCGTAAAGGGGTACGGCGCAATCTTGGGGTGCGCGTGGGTGAGCTGGCTGAGCAGGGTCGATTTACCGGCGTTTGGATAGCCGACGAAGCCGACGTCGGCTACGAGCTTGAGTTCGAGCCAAAGCACTTTTTCCTCGGCCTTGACGCCTTCGGTAAACTGGCGGGGTGCCTGGTTGGTGGAGCTTTTGAAATGGATGTTGCCAATGCCGCCCTTGCCGCCTTTGGCGATGAGCAGCTCTTGGCCATCTTCGAGCAGTTCGCCGATAAATTCGCCGGTTTCGGCGTCGGTGATCACGGTGCCGACGGGGATCTTGGCGATGCAGTCGGCACCGTTGCGTCCGTGGCATTGCGAACCCATGCCGTGCTGGGCATGCTTGGCGCGCTGGTGCGGCTTGTAGTAGAGCGGCAGCAAGGAGTCTTCGTTGGCATCGCACCGCAGGATAACCGAGCCGCCGTTGCCGCCGTCGCCGCCGTCGGGGCCGCCCTTGGGAATGAATTTTTCGCGGCGGAAGGATACGCAGCCGTTGCCGCCGTTGCCTGCACGGACGTAGAGTTTTACGCGGTCTTTGAATACGACGTGTTTCATTAAACGTGATCCGTAATACGTGATGCGTGATGCAGCGTGTGTTTTGTACTGCGTATTGCGTATGAGTGATGCCTAAGAATCATTTTGCCTGTTCCCGCACGCCTCTGGGTTCCTTTGTGGCCAACCAACCTGTCGAAAACATGCTTGGATTTCCATGAAAAAAGGCGGGCTGTTGGCCCGCCTCATCCAAAGTCCGGATTGGGCAACCTAGGCTGCCGTGACTTCGCGGATGTGCACCTTGCGCTGACGCTTGTCGAATTCGACGACGCCATCTTTCAGTGCGAAGAGCGTGTAGTCGTTTCCGCAACCGACGTTCATGCCGGGGTGGAGCTTGGTTCCGACCTGGCGAACCAGAATGGTTCCTGATGTTACGGCCTGGCCACCGAAGCGCTTAACGCCCCGACGTTGTGCATTACTGTCGCGACCGTTACTGGATGATCCCTGTCCTTTTTTATGAGCCATGGCTAGCCTCCCTGAAAAACTATGCTGTGATTGATTCCACTTTGATCTTCGTCAGTTCCTGGCGATGACCGATTTTACGACGATATCCTTTGCGGCGCTTCTTTTTGAAGGAGTAGATCTTCTTGCCGCGCAGGTTTTCCACTACCGAAGCCTTGACCTTGGCGCCGTCCACAAGGGGTGCGCCGATCATCAGCTCTTCGCCGTTGGAGACCGCCAGCGTATCGAATTCCACGCTTGAGCCCTCTTCCAGATCCAGCAACTCTACGTCGAAGACGTCGCCCTGCTGGACGCGGTACTGCTTTCCGCCGGTTTCTATAACCGCATATGCTTCCATAAATTACCTCAATGCCCCCGCAGGGCTTTGCTTCCTAAAAAATCAAGGGGCGGAAACTACGGAATCGCCCTGCGACTGTCAACCCTATTAAAACGCAAAAACCCCGCATTCCGCGACCCTCCGGCAGGTCCGTCGAAAAAAGGCGCGCCCGAATGTTGTTTTTTTTACTGAAATACCCAATGTTTCTCCCGTTGAGTTGATACAGACCACTATAAGGAATCCTCTTCACATGGATATAAAAACATTAAGAAATGCCCTGTTAATTGCGGGTATCCCCCTCTTGATCGTCGGTTGCGGCGGCGAAGCCCCGGATGCGGGAGCAACCCCGGACTCCCTCCCGAACACCCTCCCCGACACCCTGAAAGTCAAGCGGTTGTCTAAGACCTATGTCATTACAGGGATCGGCCTGAGCGACACCAAGAAGGTGGCCATCATCAACGGCGTGGCGATCACATCCCGGAAAGAGATCGACCCCGGGGTGGTGCTCAAGGATGTCCAGCCTACCTACGCCGTCATTCTGCACGGAAACACGGAACACCTGCTTCGCCCGGAAAACATCCAAACCAAGTTGGACAAGGAAAAACGTTGATTCAAACCAAACAAAACGAATGCGAGTCTGCCATCGAGCTCCATTCCCCAGCCACCGTCTACCTGCAAGGAAAATAAAAAAATGAAAAAATGGCCCGCGAAATCTGCAATATCTGTTTTTTCCATAGTGGCAGCAGGGTTGCTCTGCGGGTGCGGGGCATCCAAGAAGGCGACTCCCCTGCGGGAAACCCTTGATGCCGCCGTGGTGGATGTCAACGGCTCAAGCATTGAAACATCCCACCTGCTTGGAACCGACTACCTGCTACTCTACTTCTCCGCACACTGGTGCCCTCCCTGCAAGACCTTCACACCAAAATTCGTTGAGTTCTACAACACCCATGGCGGCGGAAAACTCTTCCATGCGGTACTGGTCAGCAGCGACAAGAGCGAAGAGAAGATGTTTGCCTACATGCGCGAAACCCGGATGCCTTGGCCGGCGGTACGGTTCGGCAGCGCGAACTCGAAAACACTGCAAGACAGCTACAGCGGAGACGGCATCCCCCGCCTCGTGCTCGTCGACCCACGGGGCGTGGTAATCGCCGACAGCTTTGAAGGAAAGAAATATATTGGACCCCAGCATGTGCTCAACTACCTCAAAGAGCAAATCGGCGGCACTGCAAACACACCCAGCCCCGACGCCAAGCCAAAGCCGTCTACCGACGAGGAGGAATTCACCCAGCGATTCACGCTCAACGGCCTTGGAAAAAGGGGCGACCAAAGCATTGCCATTATCAACGGGGAAATCGCCTCCATCGGAACCGAACTCGAGCCGGGCGTGGTGGTCGAGAAAATCACCGATTCCCACGTCGACCTTTTGTTCGAAGGCAAACGCTACCGCCTGTATCCGCAAGTAACCCAATCTCCGGCCGCCAACACGTCCGCACCACCGAAAAACCAGTAATCGATGTTGACACCCCATTGAACAACAGTCTATAAAGTCCGACCTTTTACGGGGGATTAGCTCAGTTGGTAGAGCGCGTGACTGGCAGTCACGAGGTCGACGGTTCGACCCCGTTATCCTCCACCATTTAAAAAGGCCCGATCTTCGGATCGGGCCTTTTTGGCTCTCGGCTCGGCTCTCCCCCAAAGACGGGGGCATGAACCTATTATTTCCCCCTTATAATGGAGGAGGGCCGCCCCTACCAATCATTGCCACTGACTGCGGCGGGAACGGCCAGCTTGAAGGCCCTGTTCTTTCCATTCTCATCGATGAAGCCAACCACATTGCCATCGCGATCGAACAAGGTGCCTCGCGTCCATTCGCGGATAGTGTCGATCCCCTTTTCGCGGATCACCCGCCCGGAACGGGTATCGATAATCTTTCCATCCTTGTCCACCACGACGAGCAGGAAGGTCTCGTACTTGCCGCCCACATTAATGTTTCCGCTGGTGCGTCCCAGGGCATACATCCGGCTCTTGAATTCGAACGTGTTGTCGTTGTCGCGCGAGAAGGTGAAGTCATTCTTGACCACATCGACAATGCCGTAGTAGCCCGTGTGAATCTGCCGCCCGATCACATAGAGCTCTGCCGTGAGCGTGTCGGAATACGGCTGCCCACCGGACTTGCGGATCTTTACGCGAACCTGCACCTGTTCAACCTTGGCCTCGCCACTGCTTCCGGCACCAATATTTTTCCGGTGGCGCTTGGTGGAAACATCCATATCCAGCCGCAACGGGAAAACCGTCTGCGCACTAGACGCCACGACACACCCGACAAGGGCAACACCTAATAAACCTTTAACCCTGCTTTTCATCCCAGTCCTCCTTGGTTTCCTTGATTCTTAAACAATTGCCAGACCCAGGCAATATAACCGGGTCGCCCTCCTTTATCCAGACTGAATCGCTTGGAAGCGGGGATTTGGGTGCAGATGGATCTAGAGCTTCATCCATCCAACAGGTACAGTGCCTTGACTCATTTGGAAAGGAGGCAGAACATGAAAACATTAATAAACCTCTCGCTGGCCGTTGTGGTGGCCGCCACATTGTCGGGCTGCGCAGGAGCGGCATTCAACCGGGTCGCCCTCACGCTGAACCGCAACATTACAGTGGGCCAGGAGTTGGTAGACCTGCAGGAGGCCCACGAAAAGGGCGTGATTAGCGACACTGAATATGCACAGGCCAAAACAGATATCCTGAACATGGTTTCCGCGTTTGGCGAACTGAAGGACGACTAGTACTCTGTATCACCTAAACATGTCGGGATGAGAAACCACGAATCTTCACGAATCCCACTAATTTTTCTTTGCGGGATCCGAGGTCGAAACAAATAGGGCTGCGAAAGAGCGGAGACTAAAAAGAGTCCTTTTTGTTTCGCGTTCATTCGTGTCCGTTCGTAGTTAAAAAATATCCGATAGCAGAAGCGTAGGTTTAAGGTTCACACGATACCAGTGTCCTGTCTCGCAAATAAACTGGTGCTTGGAAACCCCACCAAACACATCTGTTTACCTCTACCCGGATACGCGCTACCTTTTCTTCTTTTTGGAAACGTTCCGCTCGCCAGCGGATAGCCTATACTGAAAAAAGGTATGAATATGAAAAAGCACTTATCCTATGCCGGACTTGCCATGGGGGTGGTTTTCGGACTCTTCTTCGTTGCCGAGGCGAAAAGCGCCCAAGGTGTTGTTCAGGAAACCTGGACCAAGCTCAAGGGAGGAACCGTCAGCGAGTTGACCGAAAACAAGCGGTACGCGCGCACGTCCAACAAGGTCCGGATTCTCGACGAGTTTGCCGACGCCGACCTCGGCGAGGAATACGGTTCGCGCTATTCAGCCCTGCTCATCCCGCCCAAAACCGGCGACTACACCTTTTGGATCGCGGCCGACGATACCGCCGAACTTTGGCTGAGCACGGATGAGGATCCTTCCAACCTCGGGAAAGTGATCTCGCTCAACCGGTATTCGGGGGAACGAAAGTGGACCCGGAAGGACCAGAAATCTTCTGCCGTCCAGCTCAAGAAAGGCCATCTTTATTTTATCCGTGCCCTTCACAAACAAGGCGGTGGCGGCAACCACTTCTCCGTGGCGTGGCAGGGTCCCGGTTTTAAGCAAAAGGTCATCCGCGCGGCATCCCTTGAGATACCGCCACTCGATAAACGCACCATGGAACTGGGAAAGAAAACCTATCTGGCTGAACAGCGAACCACCAAAATACTCAAGGCACTGGAAACCACATCCCCGGATCGCACCGAGGCTTTGGTCGGCAAGCTAAACAAGACCGAGCGGACCAATGCGGCCGAGGCTCTGGCCAAGCTCAGCCAAGCCACCAAGAAAACCTCCTCCCCGGAAAACCTGGCCAAGATTAAACC
>DAOVNC010000352.1 GCA_030630445.1 Kiritimatiellales bacterium
GCACCGCCGCTCGCCCGGTCGGGGACCGGGCCTACAGCTTTCGTTGCCAATAAGGCATTCGTGGTTAATAAAACACAGCCAACCAAATGGTTTTTTCGGTAGCGGAGGTGCTTTCGACGCGATGGCGCTGGTGCGCGGGAATCAACAGATGGTCACCGGCGTTGAGTTCAACTTGCTCGTCCCCAACCGTTAGCACGGCAGATCCAGAAACCAGCAGCACCCATTCGTTCTGATCCTGATCATACCAAAACCCCTCCGGCGACGCATGGTCGTCGGAGACAATCCGCTCAATCTTCACATTTTCGCTTTCCGCCAAAACCGTGGAAATCTCCGACGGAAAGTCCGCAGGAATATCGCTGAACAGGTTTCTTTTCATTGGGCATCTCCAAAGTTGTTCCGTAAGCTATAGCCCATGTTTCCCCTACTGACAATTTTTGCGGGCGCGTTTGTGGTCGGGCTTTCGGGCGCGATGGCACCGGGGCCGGTGCTGACGGTCACGATCAGCGAGACGCTCAAGCGCGGCTTCAAGGCCGGGCCGCTGATTGTGCTGGGGCACGCACTCCTCGAAATCGTTCTGCTGCTCCTGATCGCCGCCGGGCTAGGCCCCTTCTTCCAGCACCCGGTCGTGACCACCGTTTTCCTTTCGGCGGGCGGAGCCGTGTTGCTCTGGATGGGCGGCCAGATGGTCATTACAAACAAGCGAACCACCGAGGATGCGCTGAATGCAAAGGGGGCGGAATCGCCCTACGGACCGGTGCTGGCCGGCATCGTGCTCAGCATCTCGAATCCGTTCTGGATTATCTGGTGGGTGACCGTCGGCATGGGATTCGTCACGCAGTCATTGCAATTTGGGATCGCCGGTCTGCTCAGCTTCTATTTCGGGCACATTCTCGCCGACCTCGCATGGTACAGCTTTGTCTCCTTCAGTGTCTCCGCCGGACGCCGCCTCTGCCCGCCCATGCTCTACCGCATCGTCTTCATCACCTGCGGCATCGCGCTACTCTGCCTCGGCGGCCTGTTTATCGCCAAGGCGGCCTAGCCCACCGGTGCAGAAAACTCGCAACGGATTTGCGAGATACATGCCTTCCTGCATTTAAATTTTCATATAGCATGCTATATAAAATAGCTCCAAAACGGCCTTTTTGGGGGCAGAATATATAGTATACTATATGAAGGAACAGGGATGGCGGGGTCTCGTGTCCCTCCCTACATATCCCCAAGCAGCAGGCGCAATACAACATTGGCCTGCATGTGGGCGGCGATGCCGCCGGGTGGGGCACCCGGCCTACAACAGACCCGATCACCGTGCGCACCCGATGTAGGCCCGGTCCCCCGACCGGGCGCGCGGTGCAAATGCCCGCCAGGTGGGGCACCCGGCCTACAACAGGTAGGACGCGCTCATCCACCGAAGCGGGGTCTCGGCCCTCTCCCTATATTTCTCCAAGCAAAAGACGCAATACAACATTGGCCTGCATGTGCGCGGCGATGCCGACGCGCGGCGCCATGAGGCCGCAACCGGGGGCGGCGCCGGTTTCGAGGTCGCCGACCACATAAATGCGCTTGCCCATTTTTCGCACGCCGATGGTTTCGCCGGGGCCATGGCCTGCGAGGCCGGAGGCGGCGACGATGGGTTTGTCCTTGAACGATTGCAGCAGCATGGCTTTTTGGTCGGCGCGGTCGAACGCTTCGACCAACACGTCGGCCTCGGCGAAGAGCGTCGGAATGTTTTCAGGCCTCAGGCGGACGCAGTGCGCTTCGTATTCCACGTACGGGTTGATGCGCCGGAGGTTGGCTTCGAGCGCTTCGGACTTGATCAGGCCGAGCTGATCGATGAAGTATTGCTGGCGGTTGAGGTTGCTTGGTTCAACGACATCGAAGTCGGCAAGGATCAACCGCCCCACCCCGATGCGCGCAAGCGCAACGGCAACGGCGGATCCCAATCCACCAAGCCCGGCAATGCCGACCGTGGCGTGCTTGATCCTTTCGTGCACGCCCGGCGTGTGGCGCGCCACCATCAGCGCTTCGAGCTCTGCGGCGGGCGGGATTTCTCCGCGTGTGATCAAATTAATGCAGTCGTCCTCCGCCAGAGCAACGTCCTCGGAAACCGCTGCACCGTTATAAACCAACACATCCGCCGCCGGCTTTTCGCGGTCGCGCAACTGGAACAGAGTGCTGCCCGCCGCAACCTGGATTTCCCGCTCGTTCAGATTGATTTTCATGCGCCCTGCTTGCTGTTGATCCATAGGCGGAAGAAGCGGTTCGGGATAACCACGCCTCCATATTGAAAGGGATTCCTCACATTACGCCTCCTGCGTAACGCAACATGCGTAATGCAGAGGAGAGGTTCAAGGATAATTTGCGACCACCAGTTACGCGCCTTGCGTAGCGCAAGAATCAAGATCGCAATTTTCTCGATCACGTTTTACGGATCACGCATCATGGCTCCCATGCTGAATCGTACAAAAAACTTTTTCAGGACAACCCTTCTCGGGGGCGTCATCGTAATCCTACCCGCCATTATCCTGGCCTTCGCATTCAAGTGGCTTTTCGGCTTCGTGAGCAGGGGCATCCAGCCGTTGACGAACCTCGTTGTGAACCACCTCGCCCTGCCGAAGCGATATGAGGAGTTCATTGCCACGCTGATCGTTCTTTCGGTGATTGTGCTCACCTGCTTCTTCGTTGGTCTGTTTGTCCGCACGCGCATCGGGCGCTGGATCTACAGCGCCTTTGAAAACAGCCTGCTGAGCAAGGCGCCGGGCTACAAGATGGTGAAGGAAACGGTCAACCAGTTCCTCGGCAAGAAGGAATCGCCCTTCTCATCCGTCGCACTGGCGCAGATTTTCGAGAACGATACCATGGTGACGGCGTTCATTACCGACAAGCACGACGACGGAACCATCACCGTTTTCGTCCCGACCGGCCCCAACCCCACCTCCGGTTTCATCTACCATCTTGATCAAAAATACGTCCACCCCGTCGATGTGTCGGTGGAGGATGCCATGCGTTCGGTCATCTCCTGCGGCGCGGGTTCGGATGCGCTCGTCAAAGGGCGGGAAAATCCGTAGCACCCGCTCTTTTCGCGCGCGTTCTTTCAGGCTCGGCCACAGTCAAGTTTTCACTCTTTTCCGGCCATCTTCCGTTGCTATGGAACGGCCGGTTCTGCTACAGTTCTCCGATTAATTCCACCGAAAGGAAATGGACACCCATGTCTGACTCTGAAAACGATCTGAAAGCTGAAGAAATCGCCAATAATGCGGCCGCGGACAACCCCGATGCGGCAGGCTACGGCGCCGACCATATTACCGTGCTGGAGGGCATCGAAGCCGTCCGGAAGCGCCCGGCCATGTACATTGGCGACACGGGTTCGCGCGGCTATCACCACTGCGTCTACGAAGTGGTTGACAACTCCATCGACGAAGCGCTCGCGGGCTATTGCTCCAACGTCGAAATCTGCATCAACGAAGACGGCTCACTGAGCGTGACGGACGATGGGCGCGGGATTCCGGTCGACATGCACCCGACCGAGGGCAAGCCCGCCGTGACCGTTGTAATGACCGTCCTGCACGCCGGCGGGAAATTCGACTCCGACACCTATAAAGTGTCCGGCGGTCTCCACGGCGTCGGGGTCTCTTGCGTAAACGGCCTCTCCGAATGGCTGGAGGTCGAAGTGAAGCGCAATGGAAAAATCTACCACCAGCGCTTCGAGCGCGGCGTGGAGGTAACCGATCTGGTTACCATTGGGAAAACGACCGAGACCGGTACGAAGGTCACCTTCATGCCCGACCACACCATCTTCACGCACGACGGTGGCTTCCAGTGGGATATCCTCGCCTCGCGCC
>DAOVNC010000276.1 GCA_030630445.1 Kiritimatiellales bacterium
AATGAGTTTGTCTATTTTTTCTATATAAATATCTGCACATAGGAATGCATTGATTGAGCAGATCAAGTTTGAATCATTTTCTTCCCCCAATATGATTAACTTGTTTCTTACGTCTCTATCGTCCCCATAAAATATAGAAATGATAGAGAATAGCTGTTGTTCAGGAGCTGATTTATTCAGCTCTCTGAAAAGAAAACTCCTTAAACCTGGAATATTTTTTAGTTTTTCCAGCTGAACTTCGTCTGGACGAGAAAAGGAAGTATTTTTAAAATACCTAAGTGATTTTATGTTTAGGTAATTTATTAAGCTTTGATTGATCTCGGGATTATTTAGTGATAATGCGGTAGTGATGTTTTTTAAAACACGCTCATCATAAATAGATGTCCAGTTTTCTGTAAGGGTTTTATGTTCGGATTTTACGAGATCTTTATAGTAGCTCTGTTGTTTCGTGATGTTGGTAGTATTCCCGTTTGCACTCGAAATAACGGTTGCAAAAAGAAAAGTATATATGATCAGATTTTTCATTTAATTCTCCTGACTAATTTAGTGTTTGAGATGCCCATGCCTGACAATTAAATAGAGCCAAATGGTATCCATTTGGATACGAGCCTGCGAACATGCGTGATTTTACAAGAACGTATTTTGGAGCATCCGCTTTGTTCATTGATTCAGATCCCCAATCCCCTTCATCGCCGGTATGGCCATCTACCCACCCTATAAAAGGGCTGAAAGTAATTGACCAAAGATATGCTCCAGCTACAGCAGCGACTATATCGTCTGCGAAAAAACCGCACCTTTGTTGTGAAATAACCTGAGTTGAATCACTATATCTAATTAATACATCATGATGATTTATAGCAGCTGTTAATAATGGTCGTTTTAATTTTCCAGTTTCATAGCAATATGAACCCGGAGGGGCATTACATCCTGCATTTGTGAAATGCGTGATTCCAAATACAACAATTGCGATTAATATATTTTTCATATTCATAATTTTACCTTTTTTACTCCAACAGTGGCATCAGTGGAAAAATTTCCTTGTATATCCCCTATGGGGTGGACTTATTTTCCACGCATGACCGTATTAAAGGGGAAATATAGAAAATAGCCCATCTATTTTCCACATATGACCCCAAACTCAAATATTTTCCACTTATTCTCATATTGGGGGAAGGCATTTTCCGCCTATGCTCATATTAAAGTAAATACTTTCTATATATATCCCAATTAAGTGAGCAAACAAGGAATCTCTTCTTGTTTGCACTTGTCTATTGCATGTTCTTTGCTATTTTCAATTGAAAATACATCTTCGAGGAGGAAGGAATGGAAAGCAAGAAAAAGTTTAGGCCAAATCCGGATCTTAAGTTGATGGATCAGGTACGTGAGGTTTTGCGATACTATCATTATGCTTATCGCACAGAGCAGACCTACTGCGATTGGATCAAGCGGTATTTGAAATTCCATGAGATGAAGCGGCATCCGCAGGAGATGGGTGCGGCGGAGGTGGAGGCGTATTTGAGCCATCTGGCGACGAAAGGGAAGGTTGCGGCGAGCACGCAGCGTCAGGCGTTGAATGCAATCGTGTTCTTGTATCGGGAGGTGCTGGATGTTGATTTAGGGGAAATTGCGCACATTCGCAGCAAGAGGCAGCGACATCCGCCAACCGTGCTGACGCAGGAGGAAGTCCGGCGGGTGCTGCGTAACATGGAAGGAACGCACCGATTGATGGCGCAGTTGCTTTATGGGTGTGGGCTGCGGTTGATGGAGTGCATCCGGTTGCGGATTCAGGATGTCGATTCCGGGCAGGGTCGTGTTTTCGTACGGGGCGGCAAGGGCGGGAAGGATCGGACGGTTGTGCTGCCGGAGGCGATTCACGCGGTGTTGGTCGAGCATATTGAAAAGGTCGGGGATTTGCACGCATCGGATCTGAGAGAGGGGTTTGGAGAGGTTTATATTCCGGAGGCGTTGGCGCGGAAATATCCGAATGCCTGTCGTGAAACGGGTTGGCAATATGCCTTCCCTTCAAAAAATCGGTCGGTTGATCCGCGAGGTGGAAAAACAATGCGCCACCACGTTAAGGAATCAGGCTTACAGAAGGCTGTGAAGGTGGCGGTCCGGAAGGCGGGGATTACGAAGCGGGTGGGTTGCCATACGATGCGGCACAGCTATGCGACCCACTTGCTGGAAAATGGGGTGAACATCCGCATGGTTCAAGAGCTGATGGGGCATAAGGATGTGAAGACGACAGAGATTTATACGCATGTGATGAGCAAGGATCTCGATGTAGTGAAGAGTCCGCTGGATTTGCTGTAGGGCGGGAGAGGGAGAGGAGGCTTGAAACTGGGAACTTGAAACTTGTACCCTCTCGACGGCGGAGCAGTGGGGATCGAAAAGCGGGTGAGTGCTTCTGAGAAGCACCGCTACATCGAGGGAGGCTCCCTTGGTTCTTTCGCCTATTTTTCAACATTCTGAATTTCCACCCATTAAACCTTCTCGATCACTGCGGCACCGAAGGTGAAGCCGCCGCCATCCACGACTCCGCCGGAAATATGCCCTACCCGTACTCTTCGGTGTAGTCTTCCATCGCCGCGTTGATCACGGCGTAGGCGTGCTCGCGGTCGTAGATTTTTTCGATGTGCACGTCGGACGGCTGGCCGGGGACAAGCTTGTAGGTTTCGAAATAGTGGCGCAGGCGCTCGAGCAGGGCGGGGGAGATATCCTTGATGTCCTGGGCATCCTTCCAAAACGGGTCGTTGTCGAGCACCGCAATGATCTTGTCGTCGGCCTCGCCGTTGTCGACCATCTGGATGCCGCCGACCACACGGGCCTTGAGGATCACCTCGCCGCGGTTGATGGGACGCTCGGTGATGACGCAGATGTCGAGCGGGTCGCCATCGCCTCTGTCCGATTTTGGGGAAAGCTCGTTCACGCGCGCGGCGCAATAGGTCTGCGGAATGAAACCGTAGAGGGTGGGGGTCATCGAGGAGGTGAGCTGCGGTCGGTCGACGCGCAGGTAGCCGGTGGTTTTATCGACTTCATACTTCACTGCGTCAAACGGGGTCATTTCAATGTAGGCGTTGACAATGCGCGGCAGATCCTCGCCGATCTCCAGCCCGTGCCACGGGTGCGGCCGCCAGCGATAGAAAGTTTTTGGGAATCCCATTTGTGCGTCCCTTGTGATCGGGTTGCTAATCGACCCGCACAATATCCGCGCCGAGCGCGGAAAGTCGATCTTCGATTGCCTCGTATCCGCGATCGATTACCTGCGCGTTCTTGATGACGCTTTCGCCTTCGGCGCAGCAGGCGGCAATGAGCATCGCCATGCCGGCGCGGATGTCGGGGCTCGTGAGCATGCTGCCGTGCAGCTGGGTCGGGCCAATGACGACGACGCGGTGGGGATCGCACTGGATAATGTTGGCGCCCATGGCCATGAGGTGGTCGACAAAATACATGCGGCTTTCGAACATTTTCTCGAAGAAGAGGGCGGTGCCCTTCGTTTGCGTGGCCAGTACGATGCAGACGCTCATCAGGTCGGAGGGGAAGGCGGGCCAGATGCCATCCTCGATTTTGGGCGTGGCAATCCCGACGTCGGGCAGGATTTCGCGCACCGGGTTCGAGGCCATGGAAAGCGCCCCGTTCTCCAGCGTCCAGTTCACGCCCAGCTTGCCGAACGTCTTTTGCATCACCTGCAATGCCAGCGGATCGCCGGCGTCGGGGATCGTTAGCGATCCGCCCGTGACGACCGAGGCGGCGATGAAGCTGCCGACCTCGATATAGTCGGGCTGGACGGCATGTTCCGTTCCGCTCAGGCGCGATACGCCTTCGATGGTCAGCTTGTTGGTTCCGATGCCGGAAATCTTTGCGCCCATCTTGTTGAGCAGGTGGGCCAGGTCCTGCACATGGGGCTCGCAGGCGGCGTTGTAGATGGAGGAAACGCCTTCGGCCAATGTTGCGGCCATGAGGATGTTTTCGGT
The DNA here is from genome assembly GCA_030630445.1 of Kiritimatiellales bacterium. Classification (GTDB taxonomy): domain Bacteria; phylum Verrucomicrobiota; class Kiritimatiellia; order Kiritimatiellales; family Pontiellaceae; genus Pontiella. The sequence continues at coordinate 3,975 of DAOVNC010000276.1, forward strand.
GGCGGTCACGCTGGCTTCGTCGAGCACGAGGTCGGCGGCGGCAAGCTGCCGCGATGCGAAACGGTAGGCCCCGTTGCTCTCAATCTCCACGCCGAGTGCGCGCAATCCGTAGAAGTGGGTGTCGAGGCGGCGGCGGCCAATCACGTCGCCTCCCGGCGGGTAGATTGTTGCGGTGCCGTGGCGGGCGGTCATGGGGCCGGCCAGCAGGATCGAGGTGCGCACGCGCGCGCACAGTTCCGGATCGAGCTCGGTGGTTTGCAGGTTCTTGGCGCAGAGCGTGACCGTGTGGCCACCGAGCGATACCTCGACGCCGAGGGTCTCCAGCAGTTCCAGCATCACCCGTACGTCATTGATCAGCGGAACATTGTGGAGCACGACGGGCTGGTCGGTCAGGACGCATGAGGCGAGCATCGGCAGAACGGCATTCTTGTTGCCGCGCGGGAGGAAGGTTCCTCCAATCTTTTTTCCGCCGTTGATGATGAATTTTGCCACTGCCTTATTTCCCCTTAAATTGAGAAAGTGAATTTTCCAGAGATTGGAAAAATAAGCAACCGCTATCGGCGGCTCCGTCTAATTAAGACTAAAGCTTGTTCCCAAACTCGTCAGCATCGTTTCCGCAGTGGGAGCAAAGCCAATTGCTGTCTTTGCTGGATTGCTTGTCGTCAGGATGGCTTTTGTGGAAGGTGCGATGGTTGCATTTGGGGCAGCGTCGAACGGTGGCGGTCTCTGCATCCAGATCGTTTTTGAACAGGCCGTAGAGACCGACTGCGGCCATCTCTTCCTGATGCTCTGCCGACCGGAACTCCCAATAGTCGTTCTTTGAGGATTTCCGCCATTCACCCATGGGAAAAATCGATTACGGATTGCGGAACTCGTCCTGCCAGATCCAGATAATTTTCTTTTCGACCACTTTACCTTGGTTTTCCAGCCCTGTAGCGTCGACGGATGAGGCGGAGACTGTGCGGCTGACGCATGAACACAAAATCAGGGTTGCAACGGCTAGCAAGAAAATAGAACGAACGGTTTTCATAATAGACTCCTTAAAAGACCGCATTATTCAACGGGATGGCCGTTGCCCTCAAGCACATTACC
>DAOVNC010000075.1 GCA_030630445.1 Kiritimatiellales bacterium
GGCTTAATAAATGGAGACTATCCCCATAAATCCATCAAACTGTTCTCGGATTTTAAGCGCGGTCTGCGTGCGGTTCATCCTGGTCTCCTTCGGTTGGTGGTGAGGTGTCGGCAACCGGCATTAAAGGAGACCATTTCACTTTATGGAAGCGGTTTGTGTCGAGCCCTCAAAGGCTTACGAAAATCGGGCATCAAAAACCGGGGGATGTCGTTTGTTAGCTATGAAACCCTTAAAAAAAACAGCCCTAAATCCCTCATCCCGTCTAGCTTCGTGACTCACGCCACAGCATGCAGACGAGACCGCCGGGAACAACAAGGCCGGCAACACTGGCCCACATTGGAATTTGAATGCCATTAACTACGACCGTCCACCCAAACACGAGCCGCAGAAGATGGCCTATGGCAACGAACCCGAAAATGGTGATGGCTGCAATCGTAAATGGTTTCACGTCCTGTTCTCTCTCTATCATTTTCTTCATCCTCCCAGATCTTATAGCCGACTGATCCTACCGCCTCAGCCCATTCAACACGTGAGGTGGAAACATGCCCCCACGTTCTCCCCCTGTTCCCGCAAGGAGTTGTATTCACTGGCGGCCTGCTTCGTTGGCATGGCTACCATCGTTGTGCCGCTTGCTTCCAGAGCAGAACGGAGGCAGGGATCCGGCTTCATCATTCCGGGACTGCCGGTACCTACCACAAGAATGCCCGGCCTGGCTTCAACCAGCACCTCGATATCAGAAGCCACCAGTTCATGGCCGGTCTTACGCCACCAAGGGGATACCACCTCCCCGTTTGGAAGAATCATCAGATCCTTGGTGTACTCCCGGCCGTCAATGACCATTTTGCCGAATGAATAGGACTCAATCATGGATTCCTGCCACTAACGTCACTCCTCAGGCATCACTCTCTTTTTTATTCGCTCGATTGACAAGGATCAAGCCATACACACACAGGTTGAGTACAAGGACCATGACACCGAGAGAGATCTGCAATCCACGAGTCAACCCTTCGGGATAGACGAGCGGCATCACATATTGATCGATGAATCCCCCGCGGTACCCAACGTCCCCCGCCGCTTCCCGGAAGTATATTTCAAGCGGGGTAAGTGGACAGATCCAACCTCTGAGCTCGATCAGCGCTCCCCATAATGCACAGGGAATGTGGAGAATAGAGATCCTCCCCCACTTCAGAGCCAGAAATCCGCCGAGCACAACAAACGCTATAAATGCAAAGTGAACCACTACAAGGAGATCAGCTATGACTCTGGCAATCATCAGGATTCAGTTGGATAATCTCGGCAGTCATGCAAATGACCAACGTTAGCCGGCGCGGTGGAGCATGGAGCGTCGCCCTCCATTTTATGCCGGGAAGTTTTCCCGGATGGTATGAGAGAAATACAAATATCCCCTCAATTTCCGAATGGGTTCCGCTTCTACGGGTTAAAACCGATAGGGACTATACGGAATGCCGTACGGGTAGTTGCTTGGCGTTTCGATTGGAGGAGCATTCCTTACCGCAAAGAACAGCAGTGCCACAATGCCTACGATCAGCAACGTCAATCCCACACCGGCCCAGAAGTGGCGGCTATGGAGGTGCTGGTCGATTTCGTGCCACATGGCCAGCATGCCGTCATGCAGGTGATGGCTCCAATGCTTCATGGTAGTGACTGGGTGCATTTTTCACCTCCCTTCAACTGCATCATACTCCAAAAAATATAAAATCGACGGTTTTTTTCAACTTTTTTTGGGGCGCTCTTGGCCGTTGTCCTTGACCACCTTCCCGTAGCCCCTGCGCCCGAAAACGTGCAACTCAGGGGCACGGTCACGAACTTATTCCGTTTAGATGGGTGGTTGTGCGTCTGGCGGCGGGTGCTCAAAAAATGCGGAGCTGAGTTAGGCGCAGCGCTACCGGACCGCGACTCGTTCTTACTTAATGCCGTTGTTCCCAGCATCCATGGGGCCGTGCCTCTTGCGGGGGGTTGTTGGTTAGTTTGTTCAATGGGAATTCTGGACTGGGAAAGCGGGAATTCTGGGCGGCTTCCTTGGCCACAATTTGCAGTTAACCACCGCGCCTTCACCGATGTAAATGGACGCAGTATTAAAGGGCAACTGATGGAATTCGATGCCGGCAGCCAAGTCGTAACTGATGAATGACAGGACATCGTGGACTCCGAGAAGTGCCACGACATCGAGAACCATGACTGTTTAATACGCATATTCTTTGATCAAATTGAGATGGTGTTCCTCTACAGGGGGAGCGCAATCGGAAAGAAATGGTTTTCTCGCATGGCGTACAGTACGGCAGCGGGAACGTTGAGTTAATGAAACCCTACTCCAGACATGCCCTCGAAACCGCAACGGTATTGATCTGCCAAGGATAAGAAAAAAGAGAGAAGCGCTCTTTATGCGGGGCGCTTGCGTCTTTGCCATATAGCGGACCGAAATACCGAAACGCTTACGGGATTTGTTAAAGGCAACGTGGAAAAGGGTGCCAAGGTGCGAACCGATGGCTGGGGAGGCTACGACAATTTGGCCACAGAGGGCTATATGCACAAGCCAATGGTATTCAAGGGAGATCCCGAAAGAATGGATGCGCATCTCCCAATGATCCACATTACCTTCTCCAACCTCAAGACTTGGTTGCAAGGGACACATCATAGCGTCGGCAAACAACATCTACAGGCTTATCTGGATGAATTCGTGTTTCGATACAACCGCCGTTTCTATCCCATGACCGGGTTCGCCTCAATATTGGGTATTGGAATGGGGGTGTCTGCCCCAACTTATCGGGAGTTATATGATGGTACATGGGATCACCATGCTCGCTCGGCGGGGTCTTAACTACCATAGGTAGTGTGGTGGTGTGTCAACCGGATAGGCAAGCTTGATACAAGGTCTGTGGAAAGTTGCGAAAATCTCTATTCGAAACTGGATGCCCAAAGTGAAAAGATTCGCTGCGCGATTCAACACGTGAAATCCATTGCAGAAACAATGCAGGACGCAGCAAAAGAAATGGCATCTCAGATACGAAAAAACGGGTTGATCCCCTGACTTCAGCAGTAACGATCGGCATTAAAACCATTATTAATCCCATGAAGAGGATGTCATGGAAAATGAAAAACAAGTAAACCATCTGCCTCCTGTCCACTATGTTCCGTTCGTTCCTCCGACCGATCCTAATGGCGGTATTATCTATGATATTTATCGTTGGCTTTGTGATGAGGTGAATGATTTCCACGGGGTATATCGGCTCAACCGACGGCATGGAGGGTCACGCCGACGAACGTAACATCGTCGTTTAGCGTTGTGCTTTGTGAGTAGTCCGCGATTGACTCGGTGAGTCGCTGGAGTGCTTCGGATGAGAGTTGCCCCTCGTTCTTCTGCACCAGCTCGGAAAGCCCGCGCTCACCCAGCTCACGATCATCGCGGTCGCAAACTTCAATCGCACCGTCGCTGTAAAGCAGGATCCGGTCCCCGGGTTGCAACGTCAGTTCCTGCTCTTGAAACTTCCCGCAGGGCAGCAACCCGATGGCTGGTGCCTTGGTTTCAAAGCAGATGATCTCCTTGTCTCGCAGCAAGAAGGGCGAAGGATGTCCGGCGAGTACATAGCGAAGCTGGTGCCGCGCGACGTCCAGAACAGCATAGAATCCCGTGGCAAAAGAGTCGTCCTCACGCGTCAGCTCGAACAGTTTCTCGTTCATGTGTGTCACGAACGCCGAGGGTGATGGCAGCAACTCCCGGGAGTCTTCCCAGAGCGAGCGAAGCTGCATGGCACAGAGTCCGGCGGTGACGCCATGACCGGTCACGTCGGCAAGCATGATGGCATAGGTGTCCGGTGTGATCTGCTCGATACGGTAGAAATCCCCGCTTACATACTGCATAGGCACGTTGTGAGCCGCGAACGTAATTCGCGGATCAGATGGAAGCTCCGTCCGCATCGAGTGCTCCTGGATCAGCCGTGCGCGTTCCAGATCATCCATCAGGGGGGTCAAGTCGCGAAACGACTCAATGCCGCCGAGAACCTCGCCAGCCTCGTTGTGAATAGGTGCAACGGATACTTCGACCGGGATGCGTCTACCGTTCTTGGAACGCGCATACACCATGATGGGGAGCGTGCTGGGTTCATCATAGATGATGGCATGGTGCAGCGGGCAGGAGTCCGCTCCGCACAGCCGGGTTCCGCTAAGATCCTCGTGTGACAGAATATCGTCAAAACAGGAGCGGCCGACGATCTCTTCCCCTTTCCAGCCCGTTATACGCTCGGCCGCTCTGTTCCAGAACAGAATTTTCCGATCCGGATTTGTGATATAGATGCCGTCGGCGAGCGAATTGAGAATCAGTCCGTAGGTGTTGGGATCCCACTTTTCAATCGTCATGCGTTTTCCTCCCTGTATGTTATCCTCACCGCGCTGTGCTCAATTTAGAGCTTCCTCCTGACGCCGTCAAATTCAACTACCCTCTCCAAAAGCTTTTTATCTTCATAACTGTGTTTTGATAAAGCCTATGTTGCCTCCTTCCGATAGGTAAAAAAGAAGCCAACCACCCCGCATGTGCGGGGCGGGTCAACCAATCCCTTTTGCTTTGGACATTTCGAGCAGCTCGGGAATGCTTTTCTCCTTTAGTGTTTCCTCCACTTTTTTCAACAACCGCCGCCGCAGGACCTCCTTGGCGAGGGCGGTCGAACCGACCCCGCCGGTGACCACCGCCACGACCCCGGCGGTGGTCAGGACGTACCCGACCAATACGACACCTATTCCGGCCAGCAAAACCAGGAACCCGGCCGAGATCAACCGGGTGCCGTCCTCCTTGCCCGCATAGACGCTTCCCAGCATTCCCGCCGCAATCAGGACTGCGCCTATTGCGACGCCAGCCTGGCCGATGGTGACGAGGTAGGGGGCAAGCATGATCGCACCGACCCCGGCGCCAATGGCGCCAACGCTGAATAGGTATGGATGTTCCACCGCGAACCCCCTCAAGGCGGTGGCATATTCAAGGAGCTTGGATCCCGGCCTGGGGCCTGGCACCCTGTCCGGGTAGGGCTCGATGTGCTCCACCCTCGGCGGTCTGGCCTTGGCCTTTGGCTTCGGCCGAAGGGCCGCTCCGCAATTCGCGCAGAAGGCAGCCTCGGTCCATTCTTCCCGGTCGTAGCCCCAGCCGCATTTTTTACAATGACGATAAGCCATGATTACCTCCTCAGTATTCGCTCGGGAGCAGGACGCAAGAAGAGCTATGATCGGCCTCGGTGATCACCCACAACTTTGTGCCGTCCGCCAGCCGGTAGGCGGACAGAATCCGGTAATGGCCTCGCTGTCGTAATGCGCCCCCAGATTGTCCATGACAACAATGTCCCCTTCCTTGAGGCTTGGAACCAATACGCGCTCGACGTATGTGCGAAATATGATGGAATCGGTGGCTCCATCGAGCTCCATGGCGGCGGTTTCGCCGCTGAGGCGGATAGAGGAGATTAGTGTGGTTGTGCACCAGTGCCCATGAGGGGCATGGGCAAAGAGACGAAGGCCATGTTTGGCCCGCCCCCGCAATCGGGTCATATTGGTTTTAACGCCCGATTCGTCGAGGAAGACGAGCTTGCGCGGATCAAGGGACGGGAGCATCTGCATCCATTGCTCGCGTTTAAGCTTCACATCTTCACGTTCTTGTTCGCTGGCGTGCAGCGTTTTTTTTAAATCGGTAGCCCAACCGGTCTGCCGCCCGTTTCACCGACATGATCGACGCCTTGGTTCCGGTCATGATCCTGAGTTCCTCAAAGGTGGCATCTGGGTTTCCCTCGATGAGATGATCGAGATGGTCGAGCGAATCGCCCGAAAAACTGGCTGGGCGATGGCCTCGTGTGAGAGGGGCTGTCCGTCCGCTCTCCCGGTAGCAAAAGAGCCAGCGCTGAAAGGTTCGAATATCCACATTGTAAGAATGGGCGATCTCCGCCTGTGTTCCTTTTCCGTTGTTGTAGGCCTCGATCGCCCGCCGCCGAATCTCTTGCGTTGCTATACTCATGAGGAAAAAGATAGCGGATAAACTACGGCGTTTCAATCGTTAATTTCTCTAGTAGATTTGCCGGAGGATTTGGGTTGAACCTCTTTCCTGTTCACGCAGAAAAATGGAACAAAATTCTTTGCGGGGGTTGTGGTTTTGTGCCCGTAGTTTTAAAAAGAGGGAATGCTCACTGAAGTTGGAATGTGGAGAATTGATATGTTGAAACTAAAAGTCGGTGTTTTTGGAGTGTTGTTTTGCGGGTCTGCGCTGGCGGGAAGCTTTACGAGTGCGTGGGAGCAGAGTCCGGATCGAATGTGGGCGGGAAAGGATTTGTGGGCAAACCGCTTGCAGGATTGGGAAGTGGAGGATGGCCGGCTGGTTTGCTCGGGAGGAAATTTTGGGCTGGGCGGGCGCACGGTCCACCTGCTCTCTGGCCGCATGGACCAGGCGGCGGCGTTTAAGGCTTCTGTTCAAATCGAGCGTTTGGTTTCTTCGGGAAACATGAGTTCGCAGGCTTTGGCTGGAATGGTATTTGGCGCGGGTGAACAACTCGATGTGCTGGGGGCTTCGCTGAGCCAGGGGAAGAATGGGTTGGGAATGGGACTGGTCGGCGGGATCAATGGAGAAGGGTTTTTGGAGATTCGCGATCTTGAAGAAGGGGAATCGTTGGCGGTCGGAAAAAGGTCGGTCTACAAGAAGGGCGCCGCGCCGCTGGAGGTAAAGGTGACCTCCAAGGGAAAGAAGTGGCAGCTAACGCTTTCGTCGGGCAAAAATCATGTCACGGCGATTGTTCCGTGGTCCAAGCTGGAGGGGAATGTTGCCCTTTTGGCGCATCCGGGCGGAAAGGGAAAGAGCAATAAAAAGCTTAAACAAGCGGGCCTGTTTAGTTTTTCGGACTGGCACGTGGACGGCAAGGCGCTTGAGGATACCGGGGTGGGTTGCGAACAAATTATTAGCGCACAGCATACGGTGTCGCGGGACATCCTGAAGATGACGGCGCAGTTGATGCCGGTGGCGCGGGAAAAGTGCCTTGATCCTGTTGTGCTGGAAACCCTGGAGGGCAACGAGTGGAAGAAGATGGCTGAGGAGGAGGTGGTTATTCCGGGGTTCACGGCCACGTTCCGCGAGGCCAGTTGGGATGCCACAAAAGCGACGCCCTATCGATTGACGTATCGTGACCGGCTTAAAAGCGGCAAGGAAGCAATTTGCACCTACGCGGGTACAATAGGAAAAGATCCGGTTGAAAAAGAAGATGTTGTCGTGGCGGCATTTACGGGCAATCACAACCTGACCAGCTGGAGCATGAAAAACTGGACCCTTTCCTCCGTGGCCTATCCGCATCGGGATCTTTATGACCGTGTGATGCAGCACCAGCCCGACCTGCTTTTCTGGTCGGGCGACCAGGTCTACGAAGGCGGAAGCCCAACCCCGCCGGATAAAAGCGGGAAGGAATCTTCGTACTACGACTATCTTTACAAATGGTATCTCTGGTGTCTCTCCTCGCGTCATATGACCAAGGACATCCCCTGCGTCGTGGTTCCCGACGACCACGACGTGTTTCAAGGCAACATTTGGGGCGCAGGCGGAAAGGTTTCCAAGACGCAGGATGATGGGGGCTACCAAATGCCCGCTGATTGGGTTCGCATGATTGAACGCACCCAGACTTCGCACCTGCCCGACCCATTCGACCCCACCCCGATTGGCTTGGGCATTGGGGTCTATTATACCGGCATGGACTATGGCCGCATCAGCTTTGCCATCCTCGAAGATCGCAAATTCAAATCCGGACCGCGCGGCACCGTGCGACCGATGGACTATAGCGACGGCCGTGCCGACCATGTAACCGACCCGTCCATCGACACGCGAAGTTTCGATCTTCCCGGCCTTAAGTTGCTGGGCGACCGCCAGCTTAAGTTTCTGAATGAGTGGTCTGCGGATTGGGCCGGTGCCGATATGAAATGCGTGCTCACCCAGAGCGTCTTTGCCAATATGGCCACCCACCACGGTCCCGGTGCGATGAATCGCGAAGGCTTTCTGGTGGCCGACTTCGACTCCAATGGTTGGCCGCAGTCGGGGCGCGATCGCGCCTTGCGCGAGATCCGCCGGGGCTGCGCCTTCACCATCGGCGGCGACCAGCATCTGGCGAGCATGGTGCAGCACGGGATCGATGAGTGGAACGATGCTGGATGGGCCCTCACCGTCCCCTCCATCGCCAACTTTTATCCGCGCGGCTGGTATCCCGAATCGCCGGGCAAAAACCATGTTGCGGGAATGCCCGACTACACGGGCGAATATCTCGAAAGCTTCAAGAACAAGGTCACCGTTTGGGCGGTGAACAATCCCGACCAGCGTACCGGAAAAGAGCCTGCTTCCATCCACGACAAGATGCCCGGCTACGGCATTGTGCATTTTAATAAAAAGAGCCGCGAGATCACCATGGAGTGCTGGCCGCGCTATGCCGATCCGACCGACGATGCGCAGCAGTATGCCGGTTGGCCGCGCACCATCTCCATGTTCGATAACGACGGACGCAAGCCTCTGGCATGGTTGCCCACGCTCCAGATTGCCGGACTAGACAATCCGGTGATTCAAGTTATCCAAGAGGAGTCCGGCGAGATTCTCTATACCGTCCGAATCCTCGGCAATCGCTATCAGCCCAAGGTATTTGCCCAAGGGAAATATACCATCAAGATCGGTGACCCCGATAGCGACCGCTGGAAAACCGTCTCAACGGGAACTCAAGAATCAGGAAAAACGCTGGAGATCAACCTATAAACGCCGGGTGAAAAGTGTGCCGGGCGGTTAGCGAAGAGTTGAAGATCAAGTTACGCGACCCCGGTGCAGTGGCGCAAGCGACGTTTGGCATCGATAGCACCAGAGGCGTCCATCGGTGTCGTGGCCATGTTTCCCGTCTTTCACCCCGGTTTCAAGGGTTGGGACTTTGATTCCATCCCTTTTTTGTTGGCGGTCAGGGCGAGGGCCGCCAGCAGGATAAGCCCGACGTTTCGCGCCACGCTTAGCCACGTCATCGGTTGGGCCAGTGGCGAGGTGCTGAAACATCCGCAACTGAAAGCGGTGCCCCGCAGCAGGTTGATGGCGATTCCAGTCGTGAATGCCATGAGAAGCACCAAAGCAATCCAGAGCGCCGCCACCCTAAAGCGCGGAACCACCAATAGACCGATGGCGCAGGCGATTTCCAGCCAAGGGAAATAGAGAGCCGCAAGATTCACCAGAAAATCCGGCAAAAGGTGGTAGCGGTAGACCGCCAGCGCAAAGTCGGTGGGGTGGAGCAGCTTATGGTAGCCCGAAAGCAACAGCACTCCGATGATGCACGAGGCGATCCAATAGGCCAGACGGTAGATTTTCTGGTCGCGCGTCATTTCGTAGCCACCTCGCTCCGTACCGCAGGCGGCTCGCCTGCCTCTGTCGCACCGCCATGCTTTTCCCAAAGCTCGAAGCCGTCGATATAGAGCACCAGATTGCTGCATCCCATCGCCTGTAGCTCGATAGCAAGCATGAGTGAATCGTCGCAGTCGCGGTTTTTGCAGTAGGGCACCAGCTCCTTGCCGGAGTCGATCAGGTCAACAATCCCTTGAAACCGCTCGTCCAAGGATTGGAAGGGAATGGAAACCGCACCTGGAATATGGCCTTGCGCAAACTCATCGGCGGGACGCGCATCAACGAAGATCGGATCCCCGGATTTAAACTTTTTAAGCGCAACCGAAAGCGGGATCACCTTGATGTTCTGCTTGGCCGCCTTGGCCTCCACATGCCGCGACCAATCCTGCACCCATGGAATCCTTCCTGGACACACGCTGTTCGCCACCACCGCCGCCACCGCGCTGAGAAGCAGGAGAATTCCAATGCGCTTGAGGGTTGAGTTCATCGGTTGGCGTAGACGAGGCATCTTGCCTCGTTAGACAGAACAATGCATTTCGTTCATTCGCAACGCGGCTGGAAGCGCGCGTCTACGCTATTCCTCCAAAGGCTCTTCCGGAACTTCGGTATCCGGCGCAAGTTCTGCGGTGGGCGATTCACCTTCAGCGGTCAGGGCTTCCCCTTCGGCAGCTTCCAGCGTTTCCGGCACATCTTCCTCGGGATCGAGGACGGCGGCGGAGACGAGCTTGTCGCCTTTCTTGAGGTTGAAGAGGCGAACGCCTTGGGTGTTGCGACCGATGATGCGCAGGTCGCTGGCACCAATACAGATCATCTGTCCTGCCTCGGAGATGAGCATCAGACGGTGCTCGTCGGTGACGGCATGCGCACTGACGACCTTGCCGTTGCGGTCGGTGGTCTGGATGCTGATGATGCCTTTTCCACCGCGACTCTGCGTGCGGTATTCATCGAAGCTCGTGCGCTTGCCGTAGCCGTTTTCGGTGATGGCCATCATGGTCGATTCGGTGTCGACGATTTCGATGGTCACCACTTCGTCTTCGCCCGTGAGTCTGACGCCTTTCACGCCGCGCGAAACACGACCGAGCGGTCGGGCATCGGTTTCCTTGAAGCGGATGGCCTTGCCGTTCTTCATGCTAAGGATAATTTCGTTTTCACCATTGGTCAGTTGAACTCCGATCAACGAGTCGTTCTCGTCGATGTTGATGGCTTTCACGCCGGCAACCCGAACGTTTTTGTAGGCGGCCAGCACGGTCTTTTTAATGATGCCGTTCTTGGTGGCCATGATCAGGTTGTGGTCGTGGTCGTCGAGCTCGCGAACGCAGAGGATGGCGGCGAGCTTTTCGTCCTGCGCCATCTGCAATACGTTGGCCAGCGAACGGCCACGGCTTTGGCGGGAGCCTTCTGGCACATAGTAGGCCTTGAGCCAATACATCCGCCCGGCCTCGGTGAAGCAGAGGAGATAATCGTGGGTGGAGGCACTAAAGATGTGCTCTACAAAATCCTCGTCTTTGGTATTCATGCCGATCACGCCTTTTCCACCGCGCCGCTGCTGGCGGTAGGTATCGGTCGGGACGCGCTTGATGTAGCCCGTATTCGAGAGCGTGATTACGCACGGTTCGTCGGCGATGAGGTCTTCGATGTCGATCTCGCCTTCGTCGATGCGCAGGTCGGTGCGGCGGACTTCGCCGTACTTGGCGCGGATCTGTTCGAGATCCTCTTTCATGAC
>DAOVNC010000104.1 GCA_030630445.1 Kiritimatiellales bacterium
CGCTTGAGTTCCACCATTCTTCATGAACCATTCGCTTTGCTCATTATTTACTGCGTAAATTATCTTTCGCATTCGCTTCAGGCTGAATTCTCACCTCTTCATTACGTTGGTGTTGTATAAGTATGGGTTTTGTCCGCAGAACGAAGGTGAATGAGTCTCGGAGATATAGGGAATTGATATGATACCGATCAACCTATGGATTGTGGAAGACGATGCCGGGTACCGCAGCAATTTGCGGCGGTCGCTTGACCTCGAGGAGCATATTACCTGCAGCCGGGTGTTCCCTTCCTGCATTGAATTTTTCGAAGCCATCGAAACCGATGTGCATCCGGATCTGGTGCTGATGGATCTCGGCCTGCCCGGAATGAGCGGCGTGGAAGGGATCCGGAAACTGAAAACCGTTGCCCCTGATGTGGCCGTGATTGTATTGACGGTTTTTGCCGACAAGGAAAAGGTACTCCAATCCCTGGATGCCGGGGCGGCGGGCTATCTATTGAAGACGGCCATGCCGGAGGAAATCGTCCGCGGACTGCAGCAGGTTTTCCTGGGCGGGGCGGCTCTGAGCCCGTCGGTGGCGAAGGTGGTGCTGGAAGAGGTTCGCAAGCCCAATGCCACCGAAGAATTCGACTTGTCGGATCGGGAGGTCGAGGTGCTTGAACAGTTGGCTCAGGGCCTTTCGGTCAAGGAGATTGCTGCCGAGCTCGATATTGCCCGCAGTACCGTGGCTGGCCACCTCGAAAAAATCTACGGCAAGCTGCAGGTCCAGTCCCAGTCGGGTGCGGTTGCCAAGGCGTTGCGCTCCGGCATTATCTGATTGTCGTCGCCGATAAACCAAACGGTGTAGACACGGTTCCGAGTGCAGCGCGGGGTGCTTGCTCCAGTGACCGCGCCACCGTTTCGCTCCGCTCATATAAAAGCGGTGTCACGCGAAGCGAGGCTGGCTCGAAGAGACGGCAGTGACTAAAAGGAACGGCAACCCACCGCACTCCATGCACCTTTGGGAGTGCGCGAGGTTGCCGCTCACTTCGTTCACTGCTTTCGCAGGCTCAAGCCTCGCTTCGCGTGATCGCGCTTTAAAATTCAGTCGCAAAGTAATCCGTATTGCACCCAACGCGCCCCCTTCGGGAGGCACATCCTACACCTCGATCACTTTGCACAACCCCCACCCACCGGGTTGTGGCACGCGCCTCTTTTCGCAGAAAAGGGCGTGTTTCGATAGACGGCAATCCGTACCGAACAACGGGTCATTTGACCCGTAGACAGGGATTCTTGTGCTACGGTATGTTCCCCCTCACATATTCGGATTCAGAGGATGCAACCGGTCTGTAGGCCACTGGTATCCGAATGAATCATGTTCGGGAAAAACAACAAGAGAGGAAGAAGTCATGTACAAGAGACTAATAGCAGGTGCAGTGGTTTTATCAATGATCGCGCTTTCGCAGGTTGCTGAAGCGTCATTCATCCAGCCGGATGCCGGCACCACGGATGGAGGCATCTTCAACTCAACCTATCCAATAGAAAATCTTTGGGGCGGTGCTGATGACAGCGTGGCAGCAGGGACCGATACGATCAATTCGTTAACCGCTAACGGTGGGAATGGGTATGCCTCTGCCAACCCGCCGGCGGGTGGCTATCCCGTCACCATCACGTTGGATTTTACGGTAGCTCAGGAGTTGAGTGCTTTCTACCTATGGAATAGCAACGGCGGGGCAAACGCTAACCCTACCCTCAGAGGCATCAAGGATTTCAGCCTTAAGTTTTGGGATGGAGCAGGCGGAAGCGGAACACAGATTGGCACCACGTACAGCAGCACAGCAGCCAAAGCCCTCTGGGGTGGTGACGTGGCATCCGAAGCATTCGTGTTTCCCTCCTCCTACGTAGGAGTCAGCTCGGTGGAGTTGATCATCGCTACTAACCATAATACACAAGATTGGGTCGGCGCCCGCGAAATCGGGTTTGAAGTCATTCCGGAACCGGCCACGCTCGGCCTGGTGGCCCTGTTTGGTGGAGGACTCCTGTTCATCCGCCGTAAACTGGCGATCTAAGGTCACCAAGAAATAGCTTTAATTGCATCGGCGGCCACGCTTTCTGTGGTCGCCGAGTTTGCTTGGATTAAACCGGGAAATAAGCGCACAAACGCCAAAACAAGCAACGAATGCGTAGCCACTCTTCCCTTCTGCCCGGCGAGACCACCCGCGAATTCAAATTTGAACATGGCTGAATAGCAAAAAAGAGGTCGCATAATGAAAATGACAACATATGCAGTAGTTTTATCAATGATCGTGTTTTCGCAGGTGGCTGAAGCAGCATTCATCCAGCCGGATGCCGGCACTACGTCTGGTGGCAGCTTCAACGCAACCTATCCAATAGAAAATCTTTGGGGCGGTGCTGTTGACAGTGTGGCAGCAGGGACCGATACGATCAGTGCGACGGCGGCCAATGGAGGTAATGGGTATGCCTCTTTAAACCCACCTTCGGGCGGCATGCCCGTCACCATCACGCTGGATTTTTCTGCTGCACAGGAACTGTCCGCACTCTACCTGTGGAACGCCTCCGGCGGTGGGCTGGTCACCCCTCCTAAGCACGGCATCAAGCAATTCGACCTTCTGTTTTTTGATGGCGCCGCCGGCACGGGTACCCAACTCGGTTCCCAGATCGACTTGCAGGCTTCCCAAGCCCCCCAAACCGGCGACTACGCTGCTGAGGCGTTCACCTTTGCTTCCGTTGCAGGGGTCCGGTCGGCACAACTTATTATCGACAGCAATCAACTTGCAGATGGCTCATGGGTCGGTGCCCGTGAGATTGGTTTTGAAGCCGTGGGTGCAGACCCCCCTCCGCCGCCATCAGAACCCTTCGTCCAACCGGATTCCGCCACCACCGATGGCGGTAGCTACGGTGGGACATACCTAATAGAAAATCTTTGGAATGAAGGTGTGACGACAGCGACTGATACGATCAGTGCGAATACGGCCAATTCAGGCAACGGGTACGCCTCGGCCGAGCCACCGACGGCTGGCTATCCCGTCACCATCACGATGAATTTCACATCCCCTCAGGATTTAAATGCTTTCTGCCTCTGGAACGGCTCTGGCGGCGGGTTTATCGGCCCTGTCGAGAGGGGCATCAAGCAATTCGATCTTAAGTTTTTCGATGGTGCCGACGGAAGCGGCAACCAGATCGGCACCACGTTCTCCGACACGGCGCTCAGCGCACCTCAAACCGGAGACTACGCTGCCGAAGTGTTCACATTCCCTTCCACCAACTCAGGGATCCAGTCGGTACAGCTTGTCATCAACAGCAACCAGATTGACGATAGCGGCACATGGACGGGGATCCGCGAACTCGGGTTCAAGGGCCAGTCGTCCCCCAATACCGATGGATCCAGAATCGTAGTCTACCTTGTCGGTGGGCAATCGAATGCTGATGGATATGGAAACCCGGCCGATCTCTCGACCGAGCTTGTCGCCCCGCTGGAGGATGTACTGTTCTATCACGGAAACGGCGGAGGCAACAGCCCCCTGACAGCCGACACGTGGATTGCGTTGCAGGTCGGTAGTGGATCAATGCCTGCCAATGCCGGTTATTTCGGTACGGAATTCGGCTTTGGCCACGAAATCCATAATAAACTTGGCTCTGAGAAAACCACGATCGCTATTATCAAACATACCAAGGGAGCGACTAAGCTCTACTCCGACTGGGTGCCCGGCGGCGATGCCTCCACCACGGGTGACGGCCCGATCTATCAAGCCTTTCAGTCCACAGTGAATGCAGGCCTTGCCGCCCTTGCTGCGCAGTATCCGGAGTCCATCATCCAGATCGAAGGGATGTTGTGGCATCAGGGGGAAGGGGATGTCAATGACGGCCAGCATCTGGCATACGAAAGCAACTTGACGACCTTTATCGCCGATGTGCGCGCAACCTACGAAAGCAACCTACGCTTTGGCATTGTCCAGCTTTCCGATAACCAGGGCCTCGAGCCCACCAAGCTGGCGGTGGTCAAGCAGGCCCAGGCCAATGTCGCCGCCGCCGATCCGTTAAGCTATCTGGTCACCACCGATGATCTTCCCACGATCCCGGGAGCCATCATCCATTTTGGTGCCGATAGCCAACTAACGATCGGTTCCCGTCTCGTTACCGGCATGCTCCAGCTTCCGCTGACGGATGCTGATGGAAACGGTATCGATGACGACTGGGAAGTCCTGTACTGGGGAGCCGCCGGTCAGGATGCAGCTGGAAATCCTGATCTTGATGTCTACACCAACCTCGAAGAGTTTCTTTTGGATACATCGCCCCTAGTCAGCAATGTTTTTCAAGCGGGGATTGCGCTGGAAACGGAGTTCACAGGGTTGTCATGGATAGGTTCTACAGATCGCCGCTACATGATTGAGCAATCCTATGATCTAGGAACTTGGTTCAATCTGGAGAGCTTCATTCCCGGCGACACCTCTGGCACAAACTCCTATCCTTTGCTGGAGGTACTCTCGGAAGAGAAAGCGTTTTTCCGAATCCGTGTGCAGCGGTGATCCGTGCGGAAAGGTCGTGCGATAAAAAAAAATCTTGGGGTTCATCCGTACCCAGACTAGAGTGCTTTCTCTATGAAGAAGGTACGCTACAGGTTGTTTTTTGCGGGATGGATGCTGGCGTTGGCGGGGTTTGCCGTGGCCGAGCAGGTGGATCCGCGTTTTCCTTCCGACCGTCCCGCCGACCTGCCCGAGGAATGGACGCGGTGGCCGCGCGCGCGCATCCGACAATTGGAAGCGGAGCGGGATCAATTGCTCGAAAAGATTTCCGTGCTGCCGCAGCATGATCCAAAATTCCAGTCCGATCATCTGGGCTACCATTCTTTGTTCGAAGACCCCGATCCAGACGGTTCGCTTCCGCCTCACCAGATTGACATCAAGCTGGCCTGGGCTCCTACACTCGCCTCGATTGCCCTGGCTCCGGCCTTTAATCCAATGGAGTCCAAGGGGGAGGGTGCCTATGCCTTTCCAAAGCGTTTCAAGATCGAGATGCTGAATCCAGGCACGGACGGGTTTGAAACGGTCGTGGATTGGATGGATGAGGATTTTCCGTATCCGGGTCCGTATCCGGTCTTTTTTTCGGGGATCAACCGAGCCACGAAACACGTTCGCATCACGGTTCCGCAGGAGGTGCGGGAATCGGGCGTGGCGTATTTCGCGCTGGGTGAAATCTATCTGTTCCGCCCGGGAGCAGGCGGTCGGATCGGAGCCAATGTGGTCGCATGGGCCGACACGGAGATCGAGGTGTCCGATTCGTTCGCGATGCCACCGATATGGGATACCCAATACCTGCGTGATGGTGTGGCGGGGCTTGGATTTCCGTTGAGCGATGAAAGGGTTGAATCGAAAGACCTGATGGTTACCTACGAAAACGGCCTCCCGTTTTCGGACAAGGTGCAGCTCACGCTGGATCTGGGCCGTGTGCGGGATATCGGGCGCATTGATTTTTGGCCGGCCGCGGCACCGTATTTGCTGGCGCTTCCGTCGTTTGGCTTCCCTGAAAGGATCTCGGTGGAGATGTCGCCCGATCCGGACTTCGATAAGGTAATGGTGCTCGAGATGAAAAATGCCACCCGGCGCGTATACCATGGAAACCTGCTTTCCATCACCGGAGAAGGGTATGACGCACAATATATTCGCATCACCATGGAAGGGCTCGGCGAGTACAAGGGGAATCCAATTTTAGGGATGGGGGAAATTTCGGTTTCCAACAATGAGCAGGTCTGGTCGGTCAACAGCAAGATTGCTGCGCAGGGAATTCCCAGGGAATATCTGGATCAGCTGCCGCGCCTGGTCGATGGCTGCAGCCGGCACCGCCGGATTTTGCCGCAAGGAGAATGGATCAAGGGGTTGGCGCAGCGCCGACCGCTGGACCGGCGGCTGGCGGTGGTGGAGCGGGAGCTGGAGATGGCCCGGTCAACGTGGCGCAGGATCCAGCTGCGTTCCAGTATTTGGGGAGGGGGCATCGTTGCCGTGGCCCTGATCGGCGGCATGGTTCTTCAACGCCGCCAGCGCCGGCGCATTCTTGAAAACCTGCGGTGGCAAATTGCACATGATCTCCACGACGAGGTCGGCAGCAGTCTGGGCAGTATTTCGCTGACGGCCGAGCAGCTGGAAAACGAGGCGACCGATGCGGGGATGAAAGAGGATCTGGTCGACCTTTCCCTGATGGCCCGCGAGGCCTGTGCCTCGCTACGGGAGGTGGTATGGGTGATCGACCAGTCCACCATCCATCTGCCCGCACTGATCCAAAAGCTGGTGGAACGCGCGGAATGGGTGCTGGGCGGTGTGGAGCTGTCGGTCGAGACCCCAAAGGACTGCCCGGATACCGTGGTGTCTTTTCCGTTCAAGCGGCATTTGATCATGTTTTTCAAGGAGGCGGTGCATAACTGCGCCCGTCATGCACAGGCTACCCGGGTACGGATTGCTGTGGAGATTGTCGGATCGCAACTGCAGTTGATGGTTAGTGACAACGGGCATGGATTTGATCCATCGGAGTTAAAGGATGGCTGGGGACTGGCCAACATGAAGAAGCGTGCGAAGGAACTCGGTGGTGAGATGGAATTGGAGTCGCAACCCGGTACCGGCACCACCATCACCCTGAAGGTTCCGCTCAAAGCCCTGCCGAACGAGCCAAGACGTGCGTACAAGAGTTCGAATTAATGCGGCTTCGCTTCGGGGAATTTAGAATGAAGATTTCAAAATTAAGAATGGTTGGTCTGCGACAGCTTCCACTAATAAAAGGCCAACGCCGCTTGAGTTCCACCATTCTTCATGAACCATTCGCTTTGCTCATTATTTACTGCGTAAATTATCTTTCGCATTCGCTTCAGGCTGAATTCTCACCTCTTCATTACGTTGGTGTTGTATAGGTATGGTTTTCCACAGAATGAAGGTGAATGAATCATGGAGATATAGGCAATTGATATGATACCGATCAATATATGGATTGTTGAGGACGACACGGTATTCCGCCGGACGCTGCAGCGGCGGCTGAGCCGTGAGAAGCATATTACCTGTAGCCGGGTCTTTCCGTCCTGCATCGAGTTTTTCGAAGCAATCGAAACCGATGTGCATCCGGACATGGTGCTCATGGACCTCGGCCTGCCGGGCATGGGCGGCATCGAGGGTATCCAGAAGCTGGCAACCAAGGCTCCCGACGTGGCCGTCATGGTCCTGACGGTGTTCAAGGAGAAAGATAAGGTGCTCCAGGCGCTGGAAGCCGGTGCAGCGGGTTATCTGCTGAAGACCGCTACCGGGCGGGAAATCGTGAACGGGCTTCAACAGGTCTTTATGGGCGGGGTGCCGCTGAGCCCCGCCGTGGCCAAGGTGGTACTCGAAGAGCTGCGCAAGCCGGCTCCGGCCGATGATTTCCATCTGTCTGCGCGCGAGATCGATGTGCTGGAGCAGCTGGCGGAAGGCCTTTCGGTCAAGGAAATTGCCGTCGCACTCGATATCGGGCGACGCACGGTCGCGTTCCATCTCGAAAACATCTACAGCAAGCTGCGGGTCCAATCCCAGTCGGGCGCCGTGGCCAAGGCGCTGCGCGCCGGGATTATCTGATTGTCGCCCAATGTAGGACGCGGTTCCGAGTGCAGCGCGGGGTGCTTGCTTCAGTGATCGCGCCACCGTTTCGCTCCGCTCATATAAAAGCGGTGTCGAGCCACCGCACTCCATGCACCTTTTGGAGTGCGCCCGCACGTGCGGGGCGCTTTAAAATTCAGTCGCAAAGTAATTCGCATTGCGCCCAACGCGCCCCCTCCGGGAGGCACGTCCTACACCTCGATCACCTTGCACAACCCCACCCCCCGGGTGTGGCACGCGCCTCTTTTCGCAGAAAAGGGCGTGTTTCGGTAGACGGCAATCAGTCCCGCCCCGGTCATTTGACCAGTAGACCGCAAGGTTTGAACTGCGGTACAAGTATCGGATTCGTGAGGAAACCCAGAAATGGGTTATCGGGATCCGAATGGATCATGAACGGGAAAAACAACAACAGGGAGGAAGGCATACCATGAAAAAACAACTCATAGCAGCTGCGGCTTTCGCGGTCGCAGTAGCAGCAACCAGCCAGGCGGATGTGGTTCTTAGAACGGACTTTACCGGATTTGCAACGGATGTAGGCACCATGACCATCTCGAACTTTACTTGGTCCTCGGAGCTTGGCGAAGGAGCCAATGCAACCACAGACCTTGCCCTGACGGGCAGTGCATCCGGATTTATCGCGGTAACGCCCGGAACGGGTGGAACCGGCCCTGCGGTCGGTGTGGCAGGAAACATCGAAACGGCCGGTGCTTGGGCCACTAGCTTTACCTTTACTCCGTCGCAG
Organism: Kiritimatiellales bacterium; assembly: GCA_030630445.1. Classification (GTDB taxonomy): domain Bacteria; phylum Verrucomicrobiota; class Kiritimatiellia; order Kiritimatiellales; family Pontiellaceae; genus Pontiella. The sequence goes on from DAOVNC010000104.1 coordinate 8,347, forward strand.
TCGCTCGATATCACCAGCTTTGATATCAGTTCGTATTCCGTCAGCGGCGGGGGTACCCACCAAGGTGCAGCCCACACGGTGGACTGGGCGCTTGAGATCACTTCTGCGGGAACGGACTTCACAGGAAACGTTACGGAAACCGAACCGGGGGGCACCGCTCCGCAAGCCTTCTCCATCGATGCGACGGGAACCACGTTGAATGCGGGCACCGCCTACACATTCAACTTGACCGTGAGCAGCACGGATACCGGCGGAAACAACATTGCGCTGGACATGTTTACCCTGAAAACCGCGCCGACGGGAGTTCCCAACATTCTGGATTTTTCCGCCAGCCCCACCACGGTCCTTTCCAACGGGACGGTTACGCTTTCCTGGAATGTCGAGGACGAAACCTCCCTCAGCATCGACCAAGGCATCGGAGATGTTACGGGAATGAGCTCCACCCAGATCGTGGTCAATGCCGACACCACCTACGTGCTGACCGCCACCAATGGCAATGGAAGCACCAATGAATCGGTGCAGGTCACCCTGATCACCACGGTTCCGGTCATCAACTCCTTTACCGCCAGCAAGACGATCGTCAGCGTCGGGGAGACGGTTACGCTCGCTTGGAACGTCGACGACGAGACCGGCCTGAGTATCGACCAAGGCATCGGGGATGTTACGGGAACGGGCTCCATCCAAGTGGATGTCTTTTCCGACACCACCTACACGCTGACCGCCAGCAATGGCAATGGCAGCACCAACGAATCGGTGGAAATTGTCATCGGCGAAAGAGACCCGCTCCTTGCCCACTACACCTTCGATGTGGACGGCACGGCCACTGTGGGCACGGATGCAGTGCTTGGCTCTGCCGCAAGCATCGACGCCCTCGACCCTGTAATAGGCGCAGGTGCGCTCGCGCTGTCCGGCGCTCCCGACCCCGAAACCACTGGCAACGACGGAGCGGTTTCCGGCAATGCGTTTGATTGGAGTGCCGCCGACACCCGCACCGTTGCCTTCTGGATGAAGACTA
>DAOVNC010000090.1 GCA_030630445.1 Kiritimatiellales bacterium
GGAATCCGCCGACCTCTTCCTCGTGCTCATGATGCGCCTGCTCAAAGACGGCGGCCGCGCCGCCATTGTTTTGCCCGACGGCTCCCTCACCGGCGACGGCGTCAAACAACGCATCCGCGAAAAGTGGCTCACCGAATGCAACCTGCACACCATCGTCCGCCTGCCCAATTCCGTCTTTTCGCCCTATGCCACCGTCGCCACCAACCTGCTCTTCTTCACCAAAGGCAATCCCACCAAACACGTTTGGTATTACGAACACCGCCTGCCCGAAGGCCAGAAATCCTACTCCAAAACCAAGCCCATCCGCCCCGAGGAATTCGACCCCGTCGGCCAATGGATGAAAAAGCCCAAAGCCTCCGACCAAGCATGGAAAGTCTCCATCAAACAGATCGAAGAACGCGGTTGGGATCTCGACATTAAAAACCCCAATCGCCAGGAAGAGGAAGTCGAGCACACCACCGCCGAACTGCTCGACCGCCTCCACACCTCCTTCAAAACCTCCGACACCCTTTTAGAAAAACTCAAAAAGGAACTCCGCTAATGGCGCAGTGGAAAACAGTTAAGTTGGGGGAGGTCTGTGATTTCACGAAGGGTGGAACCGGCATCGCCAAAGCGACGCCCGGAAAGTATCCGCTCGTCGTCACCGCTGCTGGTCGAAAAACTTGCTCCACCTATCAGTTCGATGCTGAGGCGGTTTGTATTCCTCTCGTTTCTTCTGCCGGACACGGAAAGAAGAAGCTCAATTACGTTCACTACCAGACCGGAAAGTTTGCCCTCGGAACCATCCTCGTTGCCGTGGTTCCAAAGGATGGAAAAACTTTAAGCACCCGATTCTTGCACCTGTACCTTTCGCATTTGAAGGATCTTATTCTCGTTCCGCTCATGCGCGGAGCGGCCAATGTTTCCCTGTCGGTTGGAGCCATCAAGGATATAGAAATCCCTTTGCCAAGCATTGATGAACAGGCAGTCATAGTTTCTCGATTTGAGAATATTGATTCCGAACAGCAGGAACTAGTTGATGAAATCACCGAACAAGAAGCCCTGCTAAAAAAGCTACGGCAATCGATTTTACAGGATGCGATTCAAGGCAAGCTCACCGCCGACTGGCGCGCGGCGCACCCCGACACCGAACCCGCCGCCGACCTGCTCAAACGCATCCAAGCCGAAAAACAAAAGCTCCTCGCCGTCAAGAAAATCCGCAAACAAAAACCCCCCCCCCCCATCAACCCCGAAGAACCCCCCTTCGAAATTCCACAAGGCTGGGAGAGCACAAGACTCGGTAATATTTGCCAAAAAATGTCTACAGGACCTTTTGGGTCAACTCTCCACAAATCGGATTACGTCAAAAAAGGAATTCCGTTAGTGAACCCAACAAATTTGATACGTCAGCGAATAGTTCCCAATGAGAAAATGATGGTGAGTACTCAAACGAAGAAGACGCTTTCCAGATATATCTTGAACACAGGAGATCTCGTTATTGCTCGACGCGGAGATTTAAGTAAATCCGCAGTAGTAACAAAGCGTGAGAATGGTTGGTTGTGCGGAACGGGAAGCTTTTTTTTGACACTTCATACACCTGTGCATAATGAATTCATCCTGTTGCTTTATGGTACAGAGTTTTGTCAGAATATCCTTAATCACAATTCTATTGGCTCAACAATGAGCAATTTAAACCAGAAATTGCTTAGTCATTTAGTAATCCCCTTCCCGCCGTTGGCGGAGCAGCAGGCGATTGTGGCGCAGGTTACAACGCTGTTTGGAATGTTGGACGAGCTGGAGCAACAGACGACCCGCTCGCGCACGGATGCCGCCGCCCTGATGGCCTCCGTCCTCGCCGAGGCCTTCGCTTCATCGTAGACGCGCGCTTCCTGCCGCGTTGCACCCCCGCACCGCCCTACCGAATTGTGCAAAAAGGAGGCCTTATTTATCGGCGCAGACAATAAAACAGAATGGTTTGCAAATTCTAGCGCTCCTCCTTGCCACCAAATGTTGTGGTTCATACCCTTCGGGGAGCCTATATCATGTGGTATTTCTTTTTCTCGCTGACATAAACAAATTAGCTTTTATTTCCGTACCCGATTGAATAGCTTACGGGGCTGTTTTGATTGGGATTGCGTGGGGATTGAATGAGTACTTTGCGGGATAAAGCACAAGAATCATGGGAGACAGCCGAAACGCTCCATAGAGAAGATTTATACCTTAATTGCGTAGCAAACAGATTCTACTATGCACTTTTTCAAGCGACTAAGTGGCATAACGAACAACTAGTAGAACCACTAAAAGAAAAAACCGAAACAGACAGAAATGGGAACAAAAGAATTGTTGAACGTACTCATGAATTTGCTAGGCGCATTATCGATGAGACATTAAGAAGTATTGAACACTCTCGTACCTTTAAAGATTTTAAGCGATTTAGGATAACTGCTGACTACAAAAAGCACAACGTCAGCAAACATGATCTGTCCAGTTACAACATCTCCAAGGCACAAGAACTGCTAAACAAATTGCTAGAGATAGGAGAAAATCCATAATGAAAGATCTAAACAATGTAATCGATCAGATCAAAGGCCTTTTCTCCGACATTCATGTTGAGATTGAAAAGCATGCTGTTATCGGAGGAGAATATGAAGTTTCTTGCTTCGGCATTCACGAAGATCGTTCTAATAAACTTGTTTCGTTTATTTATGACCTTAACGACGAGCTATATCCCGATTATGAGATAGAGCTTATTCCGATCTTATATACCAAGGAAGAAACCAGGGAGCATTTCCCGGCCATAGCCGATCAGCTATTGATGGAATCCATCTCCCGGACACTGCCTACTCCAAAGTTTCTACCGGTCCACAACTCAGAATTTCCAACCACCCCCTGTGTGTGTCATCCCGCAAACCTCCAAAACCCCGTCTATGCAATGGATGAGCCATCTGGAACACGGCTCTATCCAACCGAGAAGGCAGCAGTGGACGAAACATACGCAAGAGCTGCGTAAACCAGAGCGATCAAGACCATGAATGACAACGAAAACCCCGGGATTAGCTTTAATTACATCAACCTAGTCGCTAGTTGTGTAAACATGATCGACGCAGCCGTTGAGCTAAATTATGGCCTTGCCGTAACAAAGATTGACCGCAAGGAAATTAGCGACTCAGAAATGGTTGCCTTCATCTATTTTGATTTGATGAAGGGGGTTGAAAATCCGCCATTCAGCTTCACGGCAACCTATGCCGTGAGCTACCTCCGAGCAGCCGATGCATCGTTGTCATGGGAAGAGTTCAATAATGGATTTATTCTCAGCCACGTTCTTCCCTATTTCAGGGAATTTGTCACCAGCGTCACGCAACGGCTCCCAGTTCCTCCGGTCTATATCCCCCCGACCAACATCAAGGCTCTACTTGCAGAATACGAACAAAGTAATGCCTAGCTAATGGCCTCCACTTTTGCCGCCGTCTTCGCCGCATCGTAGACGCGCGCATCCCTGCCGCGTTCAGGAAGCACAACGCGCGCTGCTTCTGCCTTTCATCGATTGCAAATTCAACACGCCCCACTCATCCACAACGAAGCTGGAAGCGTCGTCTATATTTTCACGCCGCCAAAATCTTGTCGGCTTGCATCGAAAATGCCATTGGCTTTGCTGAACGGCTGTGCTAGAAAATCTCCAGTCAAGGCGAAAGAGATGAGTGCATTCGAAACCATAACATTCAGGCTGGAAGACCGAGTTGACGGGGTTGAAATAACCCCCGATACGATTGGATTTACGCGCTTTAATCGTTTCAATAAAGAAGTTGAGGATTTCATCAAGGGCGGTTCGCGCGAGGTGAAGCTCGACGAAGTTCACGTCGCTGTCGAAGAAGGTTCCTACAAGCTTCGGCTGGTGTTGCCCATGGCGCTCATCCAATTGATTCAGCCTGATGTCCAGCGGCTGGAAGCCGGAAATGATTTGGATGGTATGAACCCGGCTCGCCAGACAATCGTGAAGAGCTGGCAACAACAAGCCCGCCAGCATTCGGATTTCAAGATCAGCATTGAGTCGCCGGAAAAAGCGTTCCGTTCAATCACCATTTCGAACAAAACCGACTATCACCGCAAAAGCGAAGATCTGTGGGTTGAAACCGAGAGATATTTGACGGGTCGTATTCAGGACATGGGCGGCAAGACTTCCGCGAATGTGCATCTTGAAGTCAAGGGATTGCCCAAGCTCTTGAAGATGGACAGCTCCGAGGAATACCTGCGAAACCAAACTGAAAATATGCTTTATCATGATGTTCAGGTTCGGGTTTTAGCCGAGCAGAATATACAGACTCGGGAGTTGCGCAAAGTGCGCTTGATCGAGTTTGCCGGGAAAGCGCCCTCGTATGACGAAGCGGAATTGAACGCATTGATCAAAAAAGGCACCAAGGCCTGGGCGGATGTCGAGAATGCCACGCAATGGGTGGCGGAACAGCGAGGGGAAGAGTATGGAGCGTAGCGGAGCTGTTCTTGACACAACCTTTCTGATTTCACTATCCGATAAAAACCGCCCCGCCCACGAAGCGGCCAAGGCGTACTACCAGTTTTTCCTAGAAGCGGGCATGCCGTTGTATTTGCCGACGGTGGTGGCTTCCGAATTTGGAATCAAACAAGCCATCACCGATCTCCCGCTACACAACTTCAAGGTTCTTCCCTTCAATTTGGCAGAGGCTATTCGATGCGCTGATCTAAATGTAGCCTACTACCGAGATAAAATTGGAGCCGGACAACGAGATGCAGTGAAGGATGATTTCAAGATTATTGCTCAAACGGAAGAGCAGGAAGCGTTGTTCCTGCTAACGGAAGACCGCAGCACCATGTCGACCTACTGCGAACAATTGCGAACCGACGACAAAATCAACTTTAAGGTCGTGGAACTCTCCCAAGGATTTGACCAATCCCTAATTAATGGAAATGGACAGACCGAAATGCACTATCCAACGGTGGAATAATTTGCCAGGTTCGCCCCCTGTGATTGGCAGAGCAACAGGCGATTGTGGCGCAGGTGGCTCGCTCGCCGCCGCCTTCGACCCATCGTAGACGCGCGCTTCCTGCCGCGTCCCCTTTAAAAGGAGAACCATGAGCTATTCATTTAAGATAGAAACATTGGATAAAAAAGATTGGCCTGACCATGATGATATTATGCTGCACGCGTCCTTTCAGTGCCTGATCAACTTTATTGAGGAAGAACTTGGCCGTGATGAAAATGGCTGGAGCTATCCCGACGAAACACCTCAAGAGGCTGAAACCTATAAAGAACTTATCGCCCTCTACACTTGGTGGACCGAAAAACGTACCGCCCGAATCAATCCGCTGGACGACAAATCAATCCTGCTACCAAGCGAAGCGGATCTGCTTGAAGCGATGCCCAACGGCCACAGCCGGCTCAAAGAACTTGATCCGGTGAAATACGCTCAATATCTTGCAGCCACGAAAGAATCGATGCGGCTGGATGAGGAGTGGGAAAACGAAGACCAAACTAATCTAATGCAGCTTTTCAGATACCGTTTGTTCTTATGGGTCTAAAAGCCCAGACTGATGCCATCGCGTCCTGACATGTCATGAATCTTGCGACATCCATCCAAAATATAATCCAGAAACACGGGCTGATTCCCGAAGGGACGAATGTGGTCGTCGGGGTTTCGGGCGGGGCGGATTCGGTGGCGTTGCTACGGGCGCTGCATCAACTCGACATCCCCGTCACCGTCGCGCACTTGAACCACCAGTTGCGCGGCGCGGAGTCCGATGCCGACGAACGGTTTGTGCGCGATCTGGCCGAGGAACTCGGACTTCCCATGGTGGTAAAACCGGCGGATGTCCGCGGCCTGTCCGAGACCCGTGGCCTCTCGCTCGAAATGGCGGCGCGGCAAGCGCGACACGATTTCTTTGCGGAGTTCGAAAACTCCGTCATCGCCCTCGCCCACCACGCCGACGACCAGACCGAAACCTTTATCCTGAAGCTGGCGCGCGGCGCGGGAACCGACGGGCTCGGCGGGATGCCCTTCTCCCAAAAAATCGGGCCGATCCGACTGATCCGCCCGATGCTCGACATTCCAAGGGCTGCAATTCTCCAATGGCTGGAGGAAAACAATTTTAAGTGGCGGGAGGATGCGAGCAACCGCGACGCCGCGTTCCTGCGCAACCGCGTGCGGCACAAAATCCTCCCCCTGCTTGAACAGGAGCTAAACCCGAATATCCGCGAGACGATCCTGCGCACGATGGATATCCTGCGGGAGGAAAATGATTGGATGGATGCGATTATTGCCGATTGCCGATTGCCGATTGCCGATTTGCCGCTCGCGGCCAAAAGACGGGTGTTGCGGAAGTGGCTGTTCGAGCACGGCGTGGAGGATGTCGGTTTCGATGCGGTGGATAAGATTCTTTCTTTAATGGAAAGGGGAGCCGGAACGACTTTTTTCGAACTAAACGCCCGGCAGCGCGTGGTGGTGGAATATGGCAAGCTGCGTTTCGAGCATGTGGCTTGTGTCCGTTCTGCCGATGGGCAGGCAGGAAAGCCTGCCCCACATGTGGAGCAGGCTTTCCTGCCTGCTCAATCGTGGGAAATGACCATCGAACACGGAACCGGCTGGAAAAGGGATCATGGCCGGGGGGCCGGGATCCTTCCTGCCGAGGCGTCGTTCGATGCGGGGAAGGTCGCCGATTCCCCCATCGAGGTGCGCAGCTTCGAACCGGGCGACCGGATGCAACCGCTCGGCATGGAGGGAAGCCGCAAGCTACAGGATATCTTTACCGACCAGAAGATCCCGCGCGCACAACGCCCGTCGGTTCCGGTGGTGGTGTGCCGCGGCGAAATCATCTGGATTCCCGGCTACCGCACCGCACGCGGCTGGGAGGTGCCGGGCACCGATGCGAAAGCGGTGCATGTGCGCATTGAATCCGTTTAGATGCGAAAAACAAACCAGCCCGGCCCAACCCCGCCCACACCATCAGCGCCTATTCCTCTCCTTTCACCATCGGGACGAAGCGGACGTGTATGTCGGGGATCTCTGTGAAGGTGTCGCCGGTTTTTTTGAGGATGACCAACTGCTGGATGCCGGTGCCAACAGGCAGGATCATTCGTCCACCATCCTTGAGCTGATCGACCAGCGCCTTGGGGATTTCGTTCGGGGCGCAGGTGACGATGATGGCGTCGAACGGCGCGTGTTCCGGCCATCCCTTGTAGCCGTCGCCGGTCATGAGTATCACCCGGCCATAGCCTTCGGCGGCGAGCACCTTGCGGGCGTGGGCGGCGAGCTCGGGAACGATTTCAATGCTGTAGACCGTCGCCTTCAACTCGGCAAGGATAGCCGCCTGGTATCCGGAACCCGTGCCGATTTCGAGTACGCGTTCGCCCGGCTTCAGCTCCATGCGCTGGGTCATGTAGGCCACAATGAAGGGTTGGGAAATGGTTTGCCCATATCCGATCGGGCACGGGTGGTCGCCATAGGGATCGACGCGCCTGCGGATTCCTTCCGGTATGTAGGCATGCCGCCGCACCTTGGCCATCGCCTCCAGCACGCGCTCGTCCGTTATCTTGTAGCGGCGTAATACGGCAACCATCGCCTTGCGTTCGGCCTCCATGGATTCCTCCTTCGCAAAACAGCCGGGCGTTAGCAGCAAGAGAACGACAGCAACTCTAGCCCTGCAGCTTTTCTTCCACACTATTGACCTTGTCTTCAAGCGACTGCTCCCTGTCGGTGCGCGTTCCAATCTTCAGGATGGTGAACACGCGGGGCGCGCCCATTCCATGTACTTTTTCGTGGCACGCCTTGACGGCGGCCATCACGGCATCCCATTCGCCTTCGATGGCGGTGCCGTTCGGATGCAGGGTGGTTTTCAACCCGGTCCTCTTGAGGATGTCTTCGCAGGCGGCGACATATTTCGAAAGCGATATGCCCACCCCGATTGGCACCACGGTTAAATCGGCAATCATGTTCATGCTTAATTCCTCCTCTGAACAAAGGGAAAATACCAAGTCCGGCCGGAAATGTCGAGCCATGCGAAAAAAATCTGCGGCACACAAGAATTCAACCCACGGGGATCGAGAGGGTTACCCGGAAAAGCCCGGGTTCGGGCAACGCGGCGGCAAGCTGTATTCCGAGCAGGTTGCAAAAGCGCTTTGCCACCGCCAATCCCAAACCACTGTGGACTGATCCCGAGCGAGCCTTGTCCTTGCGCCACAGCGGATCGCATAGGTGCTCCAGATCCGCTTCGGAAAGCGTTGCCTGTGTGTTTGACAGCGTTACAACGCAGCGTCCGCCGACCGCTTCGGCGCAACATTCCACCCTGCCGCCCCGGGGTGTATACTCCATGACATTCCGGCACAGATTGCTCAGGACAACCTCCAGCATGGCGCGGTTCGTTTCCACAAGAAGCCCGGGTTCCAGCGTCCACGTCGACGCAATCCCCTTCTCTTGAAGCGGCTCTGCGATCGAGCCGCTAATCGCCTCCAGCACGCTGGAAACCTCCACGGGTTCAATGGCGATGTCCTGCAAGCCGGCTTCGCAGCGGGAAAGCGACAGCAGGGCATTCACCACCGCCTGCATCTGCAAGGCAATGGCGTGCGCCTCCCCGACCGCCGCCGAGGCGGCTTCGGGATCATCGGGCCACTTCAGCGCCACCTCCGTTGATGAACGCAGTTCCGCGATGGGGGTGTAGAGTTCGTGCGCCATGGCGGAGGTCAGGCTGCGCTCCCGCTGGAAACCCGCCGCGATGCGTTCGAGCAACCGATCCAGTTGCCGGGCGATGGGTTGTAACTCCACCGGCAGAGAGGGCAGGGAAAAACGCGTATCCAGCGTTCCCTCATCGACGGAAACCACCTGGTCGGCAAAAATGCCCAGAGGACGCAATCCCCTTCCAACCAGATGGTTCAATCCCAAGGCGAGGGCCAATAGCAGCAGCAACGTCGCCCCCGTAAAGCCAAGGGCCATGGAACGGAACAGGCGATGCAGTCGAACCGTATCGCGTGCCACAACAATGTCGAGGCGACCCCCGCCAAAAACCACTTCCATGACCGCCGCACGCCCCCGGACCCCGCCGGGCAACTCCAGATCGTAGCTCACCGGCTCCGCCCAAGGAACCGTATCCGGCAAGGCCAGCGTCGCCGAGCCGAGCGAGGGGGACCGCGCAAGGACATCGCCATGGCGGATTTTTACCTGGAAATATTCCGGATGCTCGCGCCGTTCGAACTCCAACATGCGCGTCTCCGCAAACTCTAGGTCATAGCCGTCGTCGTCCCACTCCGTCAGCGCCGCAAAATCGTGGGCCTTGGTGCGCAGCGAATAATCGAATTCCGAAAGAACCGCCGCATGAACCACACGGTAGGCCAGATAACCGATCCCGACCGACAGGACGCCCACCACCAGCAGCAACAGCCATGTTAGATCTTTGCGCATTGATTTCATTCGGAGCATTCCTCCAGCAAATAGCCCTCTCCGCGTTTCGTCAAGATCTTGGTTTTGCTTCCGGATGCCGCCAACTTCCTGCGCAGCACGCTGACGGTTGAGTCGATCGTATTGCTGAAAATTTCCGACGCTTCCGCATACATGTGGGCTTCGATTTCCGGGCGGCTCGCCAGCGCGCCTGCCCGCAGACAGAGGAATTCCAACACCCGGTATTCGCGCGGGGTCAGCGACAAAGGATTTTCCTCCACGCGGACTTCGTGCCGGTTCAGATCCAGCAACAGGTTTCCGATGCGCAGCTCCGGATTCTTTTGGCCATAGCGGCGGCGGACGAGCGCCCCCACCCGGGCCAACAGCTCATCGAGGGAAAAAGGCTTGGTCAGATAATCGTCGGCACCCGCTTCAAGCCCGGCAACGCGATCCTCGACGGCATCCCTGGCCGTCAGGATCAAGACATGGGTTTCAACCCCCTTGTCGCGCAACCGCTTCAGCAA
>DAOVNC010000429.1 GCA_030630445.1 Kiritimatiellales bacterium
AAAGACCAAACATGGAAAATGCTTGTTATCATAAATGTATATTTAACCCTTACACGTTAGCAAGCAATTCCTCTAGCAATTCCTCTATGCATCTTGCGATCCATCTGCATTGTAAAATTTCTTCAAACAGTGAGGACACATGATTAATTTCGGCTCTGGCTCACGCTTAACAGGTTTTGAAGCGGGTTGTGCTAGGTAGCTACCCTTGTCCAACCCTACCTGTTGAAGATTTAAATCATCAAATTGCTTCCCACGACTGCTTTCGCCCATTATTTTAAAATATATCGTATCAAACTGGTTCATATCATTCTCCTTTCAAGTATTTACCCAATTTCAGGAGGAAAACATGGCGGTTTGAGGAAAATAATCACCGATATCTGCACCGCGCCGCAATCGGGTAGTCATTCAATGCACCGCCATTGCTGGTTAATGATGGGGTGATAGGCGGTGACAGGAAAAATAGGCTCCCGTGGTCACAGATCGGGAATAAAATACTACGGGAAGCGTAAATGGCGGGATGGAGTGAGTTATAAACAAAGGATGAAATGCAACTTCAATGCAACTTCAATGCAACTTCAATGCAACGCTGGCATGAGTATTTAGGACGTTTTATGCTTATAATGCAACTAGGCAAATTCACAGACAGACAACAAAAAACCTCGCAACCTGTTGATTACGAGGGAAATAAGTGGCGCACCCAAGAGGAGTCGAACCTCTAACCTCCTGATTCGTAGTCAGGTGCTCTATCCAATTGAGCTATGGGTGCGCTAAAGAAGATCGGGAATGTATAGAGAACCCCTATTTCGGTCAACGGGAAAATCATAAAAAATGGGTGCCGAATTATACGCTTTCAGATCACTTCCGCATTGCCGGAAAGCTCTACCGGAAGAGGCTTGAACCGGCCTAAGGTTTTAACCCCTCTTTTTCCGTGCGCCGGTTTTTATGACAATTATTGTCCAACATCCACAAGAGGGTTCGTTGGTTTAGTAAGAGACTTCTTTTGGTTTCTTCTTCCTAGGCGGCGCAAGGAGTTTACCCCTCTTCCTTGCGCCGCTGTCTTTTTCCCTGAATGCCCCGCAGACTCCCCTTCCATCGATCAATCAAAGGAAGTGACAAACTGCGCAGGAAACCGTAAAACAGGCCTGTTTTTAAAAGGATTCAGTTTTATATTGCAATATCCGGATAAACGGATATTTAGTTGTTCCAGCAATTGAATACGGACGGTTTAATTATGAACGACAACCCTATTTTCCCCACATATACCACGGACAGCGGTAAGCAGTTCGCCGAGCTGCTCGGCAAGCAGGTGCTGATGCTCGATGGCGCAATGGGCACCATGATCCAAAAACACAAACTGGAAGAGGCCGACTTCCGCGGCGAGCGATTCGCCAACCATCCATCCGACCTCAAGGGCAACAACGACCTGCTCACCCTCACCCGACCGGAGCTGATTGAGCAGCTGCATATCGAGTTCCTCGAAGCGGGTGCGGACATTATCGAAACGAATACCTTCAGTTGCACAACTATTTCGCAGGCCGACTATGGCCTCGAATCGCTGGTTCACGAATTGAATGTCGAAGGGGCCAAGGTGGCGCGCCGCGCCGTTGAAAAAGTGCTGGCCAAAGATCCATCCCGCACGCTGTTCGTGGCAGGCGCCATCGGCCCGACCAACCGCACGGCCTCCATGTCGCCCGACGTGAACGACCCCGGCTTCCGCGCCGTCACCTTCGACGATCTCGTTGCCTCCTACACCGAACAGGCGAAGGCGCTCATCGAAGGGGGGGTCGATATTCTACTCGTTGAAACCGTATTCGACACCCTCAACGCCAAGGCCGCGCTCTTCGCCATCGACGAGGTTTTCGAGAAGACCGGCCAGCGCCTCCCCGTCATGGTATCGGTCACCATCACCGACCTATCCGGACGCACCCTCTCCGGCCAGACGCCGACCGCATTTTGGTACAGCATCGAGCACGCCCGACCGATCTCCGTCGGCATCAACTGCGCGCTCGGCGCGGAAGACATGCGCCCCTATATCGAAGAGCTGGGCGAGATCGCCCCCTGCCATATCAGCATCTACGCCAACGCCGGACTGCCCAACGCCTTCGGCGGCTACGACGACACGCCGGAACACATGGCCGCAGTCTACGAAGACTTCGCCCAAAACGGCTATGCCAACATCTACGGCGGTTGCTGCGGCACCACGCCCGAGCATATCCGCGCCATGGCCGAAGCCGTCAAAAAGCACGCCCCGCGCCTTAGGGGTCAGTCCTTTGATTTAAGTGTTCCGCATTTCAGCGGCCTCGAACCACTACGCATTACTCCGGAGATGAACCTCGTGATGGTGGGCGAACGCTCCAACATTACCGGCTCACCCAAGTTTGCGCGGCTCATCCGCGAAGGAGATCTGGAGGCGGCGTTGCAGATCGCCCGCCAGCAGGTGGAGAACGGTGCCAACATAATCGACATCAACATGGACGAAGGCCTGATCGACTCCAAAGCGATGATGGTCACGTTCCTCCACCTCGTTGCATCCGAGCCGGACATCTCGCGCGTGCCGATCATGATTGACTCATCGAAGTGGGAGGTCATCGAAGCCGGACTGAAGTGCATCCAAGGCAAGGGCATTGTCAATTCCATCAGCATGAAGGAAGGCGAAGATCTCTTCCGCGAACACGCCAAAAAGATCCAGCGCCATGGTGCGGGCATGGTTGTGATGGCCTTCGATGAAAAAGGCCAGGCCGACACCACCGAGCGGCGCGTCGAAATTTGCACGCGCGCCTACCACATTCTCGTCAACGAAATCGGTATCGACCCAACGAATATCATTTTTGATCCCAACGTCTTCCCGATCGGCACCGGGATGGAGGAGCACCGCATCAACGCGGTTTCCTTCTTTGAAGCCACCCGCATCATCCGAGACACCCTGCCTGGCGCGATGG
>DAOVNC010000461.1 GCA_030630445.1 Kiritimatiellales bacterium
ATAAAACTAGAGAGACAATTTCCCGAGAATCATGACAATGGACTTGGTGGATAATGTGCTGATATTATTAAATGAAAGCGTGCTAACAGGGCTTAAGGAAGTGCCATTCGGGTCAGTCCCGTAATCTAGTATTAACAGGAAAAATGGGTTTCCTCTTTGTCCTCTTTCTGGTGAGATTCCCTTTCCATCCGGAAAGTGTATTTCCTGTTTCCATTGTCCCAAGCAGCCCAACCCCGGAAACTGTTCGACTTTCCTTTCCAATGTCCCAATGGGGTTGTGCCAGTCTAAGGAAATAGCTGGGAAATGGTTGTTTCCCTGTTTCCTTTCCTTGTTTCCCGATGGGTTTCCTCTTTCCTCTTTTCCGTGTTGTTTCAACTAAGCACCATTTATTGAAATAGAGAGTTTCCTTATTTCAAAAATTGAAATAGCCCGAATTCCCGTAGCCTTACCACTTGACCCCCAAGGTTGTGAGTTTACTCGGGAACCGCAGGGCATCATTCCTTCCGGAGCCTGATTTGGGTGACATGGGCATAAAAAATCGTGGTTGGATCTCGAACCCCATCGGAAAAGATGGTACAAGTTCGGCTCACTTAAGCAAAGAGCAACCACGAGAGGTCAAGATGCCAAAGAAGAGATGCCGTGCCAAGCAGAAAATCCGCAAGATCCACGCCCGCGAACTGATCATCGATGACCGACAGGGTACGAGCTTCGGCGGGCTTTCCCTGATCGAAAAAACCGCCTCGCGGCTATCGGTCTGGAGCTTTGCCCAAAAGCAGCTTCCAGCACGGCGCGGAACCTACGATCGGCTGGCGTTGGTCAAGGGTTCCATGGCCGGCTTCCTGAGCGGATCAAGGGGGACGGCACTGCTTGAAGCGGTGGGCCAGGACGATGCGTTGCTGCGCGACATGGGGATTGAAGGCCTTCCCGGGGAAAAGGTTTTCTGGGAGGATCTCGGGCGGTTTGGCACGGCGGACGTGCTTGCCGCCCTCAACAAGACCACCGCCTACACCGCCAAGCGGACGCTCTCGAAGATCGAGCCGGAGGATATCCAGATCGAATATGGCTTCATTCCGCTCTTTGGTGACGGAACCTTGCTGGAGGGTTCCCTGAACCGGGAAGGCACCAAGTATATCAAGGAAAAGGGAAACGGCCTGATGTGGGGAACATGGATGTTCGGCCCCATGGTGGCGGGGCAGCACCTGTGCGCGGTCGGCGAAGGCGAACACCGCGCGCAGGGTTGCACACGCAACGATGTGCTCCGGCAGGTGGTCGATCCGCTGGGCTGGCGCGCACGCACCTTGGTTCTGATGGATTCGCTGCACGGTGACGACCCGACCCTCGGCTGGCTCGAAGAAGAGCGGCTCTACGGCATCATCGGCGGCAACAAGCTTGTTGCCGTGAAGCAACGCCTCGAGGAACTTCCCGACGCAGGCTGGCAGAGCGTTCCTTCCGAGAAGATGCAAAACGGTTTCGTCGAAGAGCAGGTATGCACCGTCTACATCCAATGCGAAAAATGGGAGAAGAAGCGACGGCTCGTCGGCAAGCGGTTCAAGCGCGACGGGGAGTTGATGTGGAACCATAGCGGCGTGTTCTGCAATATTCCGCCCGTCCGGCTCGGAAGCCTCGAGGAGACGGACATGGACTACCAGCTCAAGACCTGGAAGCTCTACTCCCTGAAAATGGGGATGGAGGATCGCTTCAAGGATCTGTTGATCGATCTGGCCGGGCACCGGCCCCCTTGCCAGCAACTCGAAAAGAACCGCGGCTACTACGCGCTCCTTTCACTGGCCCACAACCTCGCCCGCGCCGTGGATCTCATCGGCGGTGCCGCACGGCGGCGGGAACTGCGCAAGCAAGGAAAACGCACGAACCAAAGAATGCGGATCGCCACGCTGCGCCGCCATCTGTTCGCCCTGCCGGGCTTCATTACCGTGCATGCGCGCAAGGCCACCATTCGGCTGGTCGGGGGTGGCGCCGCCAACCTCAAGTGGTTCGAGGAATATTGGGGCATACTTGCACGCTGTTGATCCGGGCGCATCGACCCGAGGGAAGCAAAGGCATCGCAAAAACCATGTCGGCGCAGCATTGTGCCCCGAAATGCCGAACGGGGCGTTTTTGCGGTCAACCCCCCGTCCATACAGAGAAAAAGCGACGTGTTCCCATCCAAAAAGCGACCGCTTCCGCCGGATCTTTAAAAGAACGGGTGTCGCCGCGTGCTCCGGGAGGGTTTACGAGCCGCAAATTTGTCCTTCGAGTTGAAGTGGTAAGATTACGGGAACCAAGGCAAAGCGTAGTTGCGTCTTGACAATTTGATCCCCCTCACTCTACCAGCCTCTTAATTGGAACCAAGGCAAAGCGGCGTATTCCGCGCTTACTTCGATGGCCGGACTCTACCAGCCTCTTATTGGAACCAAGGCAAAGCAGTAGTTTTCTGTTGCAACTGTTTCTGCTCATTTTATAATCTTTACTATTATTTATTATCTCTTTTGTTACACCTCCTTTGATTTTATTCTCGTTCAAAGGGTTTTTTATTGACCACAACGGAGTAGAAAGTCTATAAAGTCAAAAGTAATTTATTTGTTTACTTTATGAACTTTAGACTTTATAAACTTTTTACTAGCGCGTGTGCGC
>DAOVNC010000014.1 GCA_030630445.1 Kiritimatiellales bacterium
AAAGGTTTACGAATTCTTTTCTGTCTCTTATCTTGTTGCTCCAAGAGAATCTTGTGGCTTAACAGTGGCTTAACTTCTTGCCTGCCCCTCTTTTTGTGCTTTGACGCGACACGAGATGAAAGCAGACGACAACGGAAAATAGAAACGAAGCAAGCGGGGATCCGGTCGACTTTATAAGCGGGGTAAGAACGGTAAGGAATACCCGGTAAGCCCCCGGAATTTTTTGAAGGGAATGAAAAAGCCTTTACCGGCCTCCAGTTTCACCTTGAGGAAGAAATTTTTGAGTTTTATCAGCCGGTCAAGATGCGGGATGATTCTCTCTGGATCGATGTAGGGAGGGGGAGGGGGTGCGAATGTTCGAAGGGGGCGGTCATACTAATATGGGTATAGCCCCAGAAATTTTTTCAGCAAAAGGGGGCTTTACCGAAAGTGTTGTCGCCCTTCACCAACCTGCATTTTCAGGGTATCCGTGGCATCTTCCCGACCTCTAAGGTCGAAGAGATCGTTGGGCTGGACTGCTCGCCCGTTTAGTTGCCTGATAAATGGGGTAACAGATATTATAAATAGGGTAATTTTTGTTTTACACTACCCCATTTAAGACTATCTTTACCCCATTCAGCAACTGGAGGAATCCATGCATTCACTCACATCCGACTATCTGAACCGAATTGTCCTGGCACCGGAGCAAGGCTCCACTCTCAACAAAATCGGCGAATATAAAGGCAAACAGGAACTCTTTGCCCACCAAACACCCGAAATGCTGGAAACCTTGCGAAAGGCTGCCGTCGTTGAATCCAGCGAATGCTCCAACCGGCTGGAGGGAATCACCGCCCCGCACAATCGTATTGAGGCTCTCGTGCTTCAGTCCACCACTCCGCAGAACCGTTCCGAGCAGGAAATTGCGGGCTACCGCGATGCCCTTAATCTGATTCATGAATCTGCCGCCTACATGGACTGCTCCGTTAACGTCTGCCTGCAACTCCACACCATGCTCTACCGCTATCTCCCCGGTGACGGTGGACGCTGGAAGATGAACGATAATGAAATCATCGAACGCAATCCGGACGGAAGCGTCCACCGGATACGCTTCAAAACCGTCAGCGCCGTTGAAACGCCGCAGGCGATGGGTTATCTGGCCGAACGCTACAAAACAGGCATTGAAGATATAAGAAAAGAACCGTTGCTGGTCATTCCGCTCACTGTGCTTGATTTTCTCTGCATCCACCCGTTCTCCGATGGGAACGGACGCATCTCTCGACTGCTGACCCTAATGATGCTCTATCACTTCAACTACGATGTCGGTCGCTATATCAGCCTTGAACGCATCTTTGAGGAATCCAAAGAAACCTACTACGAGTCGCTTGAAGCCAGCTCGCAAAACTGGCACGAGGGCCGTCATGACCCGAACCCGTGGCTCAACTATTTCTGGGGAACCCTTCTGCGCGCCTACAGCGAATTCGAAGAACGCGTCGGCACCGTCGCCAAGGGGCGCGGAACCAAAACCGAACTCATCCGGCAGGCGGTTGATCGACGGATCGGCCCCTTTGCCATTTCCGACATAGAATCTGAATGCCCCGGTACTAGCCGCGATATGGTACGCCTCGTCCTGCGCCAACTCCGCGACGAGGGCATCATCAGCTCCCATGGCAAAGGCCGCGGCGCAAAATGGCTCAAAAACTAGATCAACAGCCCCACCCCTCAGCCGAACCCCGCAACGGGCGTCCGTTGAAAAGTATGCTACCTGCATCATGTTGCTGGAGGGAAATTTAGACCGCGCCCGCCAGCTCGCACTTTCCCCCCTTGTCGTCTCCGACCACCTGTTTAATCAAGGAGCTCTATCTGTCGACCGGTGGAAGCGAACTAAGTTTCTAGCAGGCGCAGGGGTTCGGTCATCGTCATCTATTCTATGGCTGTGGCGGTAAGGGGATTCCTCTAACAGTGGCTTAACTCGCACTGACAAGCGACGAAGTGGGACGAAATTACACGACTTTTTGAGCTTGTAAAAAACCAATAATACCCAATGAAAATGGGGCTAATATAGGTTTCTAATGGGATTTTGACCGATTCTTGAAAACCCTTGAAATTTGATTGCTAATCCGTTGTGCGGCGAATGTTGCACCGGGGTTTTGAATCCCCCCCCCTTTCCGCCATTTCCCTTAACCAGAAGGGTTTGCGAACCCTTCTCTGTGTTCCCCCTTTTTCAGCCCGCGCTCCGAAGGGGAACTCCCGTCAGAGCACCGCGGGTGAGCGAAGCGGGCCTGCTTTTGATGGCATCTTGCAGATCCCCACAACACCTTGAAACAGATCACGCCTCAAGGCTTTAAGCAAGCATTCGAGCACCTAAACACCTATAAAACAGTATGTGTATTTTGTTGCGCACTGGCCTCGAGTGAGTAGCATATCTGCGCAGGGGAGGAGATATTTCGGATCGGCCGAATTCCCTAAAAATAAATGACCGCCCGTCTTAGCTCGTAGTCCCGATCAATGGGAGGAAGTTATGAGGGCACACACGATCACACCAGTGCTGTTGACAGCACTGTTTCTCGCCTCGACAGGCAGCCAATCGCTGGCCACTACCTACTACGTCGACATAGACAACACGGCTCCGGTTTCTCCGTATACAAATTGGGTCACGGCCGCAACCGATATTCAGAATGCCATCGATGTGGCATCGCCCGGCGACACCGTGCTTGTGACCAACGGGGTCTATGCCAGCGGAGGCGCGCCGTTGCCGGGGTATGCCTTGACGAACCGTGTTTGCATCACCACGAACATGACCGTTCAGAGCGTGAATGGGCCGGAATTCACTTTCATCGTGGGAACCGAGGATACCACAACCTCCAATGGTCTGGCCTCGGTGCGCTGCGCATCGCTTGTCCCCAATGCCGTGTTGAGCGGCTTCACGCTGACCAATGGCTACACCATGAAATACAGCGGGCTGGAACCAGATGGTATGGATGGCGTCACGATAGAAGCCATAGAGCCGGATCCGTGGGATATGAACGGCGGCGGTGCTTTGCTCGATCAGGGCGGCACAGTGTCGAATTGCGTGATTACCAGCTGTGGAGCCGATGCCGGCGGGGGCGGGGTCTACTGCTTTGGCGGCGGGATTTTGGATCGCTGTATAATCGAGCATAATTCCGTCAGCAATGGGGGTGGCGGCGGGATAAAATTTAAGAATGGCGGAAGCGCCAACAATTGTCTGATCGCCGCTAATTTTGCGGATTACAATGGCGGTGGAGTGCATTGCTCGGACGGGGGCATTTTGAATAACTGCACGATTGTTGAAAACAGTGGCGGTGGAATCAGTGCCTATAGCGAAGATTATGGAGATGTGGCTTTCCGGAACTGCATTATCTACTACAACGTAAGCGAGGAAGCCGGTGGCTCGAATCATTCGGGAGAAGGCCTATATGAGTATTGCTGCACAACACCGATGCCGGGTGATGAGGGGGAAGGGGGAGAAGGTGATCCGCCGGAGGGCTGCATCACAAATAATCCCCGATTCCTGGATATGGAAGGGGGGAATTATCGATTGCGTTCGTCTTCTCCGTGTCTGGATTCCGGCACAAACGGGTATGTCGTCGGCAGTATGGATCTGGACGGCCATGCCCGCATCGTGAACGGCACGGTGGATATGGGTGCGTATGAGAGCAGGCAGCTTTTGGTCATCACGTCGCCGTCGAATGGCGGCACCACGGTGTATGGTGAAACAACTCACTATGATTTAAGCGGAACATGCCATGCAAGCATCGTGGGCAGCCTCGTCTGGACTAACGGCGCAACCGGTGCCAGCGGAACGCTCACGGCCGCGACACTCTGGAACATAACCAGCGTACCGCTTGGTTGGGGTGCCAATGCAATCTTCGTCAGCGGCACAAATGCCGCGGGCGACCATGCGGTCGATTCCGTAGATATCACGCGCAGCTATGAACATGGCGGCAGTTCACCCGAACATTATGTCTGGATCGACAGCCCGTCATCCGCATGGCCCTATACAAACTGGAACACGGCCGCCCATGTGATCCAGGATGCCGTGAACGCGGCTGCAAGCGGAGACACCGTATGGGCAACCAACGGGGTGTACGATACAGGCGGTATGGTAGTGGACACCTACCCCGGGGGGAATAATCGTGTCGTGATCACGAGAGCCGTCACTCTTCGTTCCGTAGGTGGTCCATCCAGTACGTTTATTGTCGGTGCTGCAGGGTCGGTTGAGACCAATGGCGTTGATGCCGTGCGGTGCGCGTATCTTGCAACAGGTGCGGAGCTGCATGGCTTTACGCTGATGGATGGACACTCCGAAAACTATGGTGGTGGACTATATCTGGATGAGGCGGCGATGGCATCGAATTGTGTCGTCAGGGATTGTACTGCCCATTCTGCAGGTGGCGTGTACTGTCGGGGAGGTGATCTCGTTGACTGCAGAATTGTCGGCAATTCGGCCTTCAACCCCGGTTCGACCACCCACGGCGGCGGCATCTACTGCTGCATGTCCGGGACCGTGACCCGCTGCACGATTGCCACAAACTATGCAGGCTACGGCGGCGGCCTGTATACGACCGAGGGCTCGGTGCTGACGGATTGCGTTATTGCCACCAACACGGGGGGCAGAGGCGCGGGCATATACAACTACGACAGCCTGGTGAGCCATAGCATCATTGAAAACAACTGGTCCACCGATCAGGGAGGCGGTATTCGCGGCGGCGGATCGGCTCTCTTTAGCGACTGCATCATCCGGGGCAACTCGACCCGGCAAAGCGGAGGCGGAGCACTTTGCTTCAACGATACGACCCTTCTCCGATGCCGGATCACGGACAACGAATCGCGCGATTCGGCTGGCGGCGGAATTTACTTCTACTACTCGGGGTATGCCAAGAACTGCCTGATCGACGGAAATCGGGCGAGAGCAGGAGGCGGTGTCTACTGCCGGGATGGCGGTGTCGTGGACAACTGCACGATCGTCGGTAACTCGGCGACCTACGATGGAGGGGGCATATACCGCAATGGGGGAGGAACGTTCCGCAACAGCATCATATATGATAACACTGCGGCTACAGATCCAAACTACGATGGGACTACTGGCGGATATACCTATTGTTGCACAACGCCAGACCCCGGAGATTCTGGCAACATAACCAGCGATCCACTGTTCATCGATGCTGCCGCCGGGAATTGGCGCATTGGCTATGGCTCGCCGTGCATAGACGCTGGGACGAACGGGACCGTGCAGAGCAGTACCGACCTCGACGGCAACGCCCGCATCGTCAACAGCATCGTGGACATGGGGGCCTACGAGTACGATGGCGAAATATACGACTCGGACGGTGATCGCAGTACCGACAGCGACGAGTACACCGCCGACACCGATCCAACAGACGGCAACGACTGGTTCCACATTGCATCGATCAGCAACAGTGCCGTCTTCTTCGACTCGTCGGCCAGCCGCTGGTACACGCTGCTGGCCTGCACCAACCTCGTTGAAGGCGTCTGGACGAATGTGCCCGGCACCCCGCCGCGCATAGGTGTGGGTGGCGCGGACTCGATGCAATCCACCAATAACCTGCCGGAGGAATTCTATAAACTGGAGGTGGCACTGCCGTAGTGTTATGTCAAGCGAAGCGGGTTGGCGCGGGATCGTAGAAGCGACGTCTCGTCGCTTTCCCGCATAGCCAGCTGGCCGCTTGCACTGCATTTTTGAAAACGATTGTCGAAAAAGGAAAACAACGGTGAAAATAGCAATCGCGATGACAACTAGTATCTTGTGCGCGGCGGCGGCTTCGGCCGGCACGCTTTATGTTTCCACCAACGGCGCGGCGGTTGCGCCCTACGACAGCTGGGCGAATGCCGCGACCAACATCCAGGACGCGGTCGACGCCGCCTCGGCGGGCGACACGGTGCTCGTCACCAACGGCGTATACGATGCGGGCGGGGCGATCACTCCGGGCTACGGCCTGCAGAACCGCGTCTGCGTCACCAATGCGATTGCCGTTAAAAGTATCAATGGACCCGACCAAACCTTCATCGTCGGTGCTTCCGACAGCGAAACCAATGGTCCGGCGGCGGTGCGCTGCGTGCATCTGGTGGATGGCGCAACATTGAGTGGTTTCGCCCTGACCAACGGGCATACGCTTGCCACGGGTGAATACAACAAGGAACGTGGCGGCGGCGGAGTACTGTTGAATTATGGCGGCACGGTTTCGAACTGTGTCATCACCGGCTGTTCCGCGTCGAGGTATGGCGGCGGTGCCGACCTGCACCATGGTGGCGAAGTGATTGGGTGTGTGATTCGCAACAACCATTGCGACGTGGATGGCGGGGGCGTGCTGATTGAGGGCGGCGGTGTTGTCGATTGCGATATCTACGGAAACACGGCAAGCGATGACGGCGGCGGCGTTTTTATTTACGTGACAGGTACGGCGGAAGGCTTGAACATCTATTCCAACACCGCATCGGATGCCGGGGGCGGTATTTATTGCCACAATGGCGGAACGCTCTCCAATTCCACGGTCGAGGCCAATTTCTCAGGCGGTAGCGGCGGGGGGATTCTGCTGAGAGACGGCGCGCTGGTGGATTGCTGCACTATATGCGGCAACCATGCCGGGGATGGGAGCGACGAGGACGGCGGCGGAATTTTTTTCTTCGGAGGTACGGTGCGCAACTGTCTGATCATGGAGAACACAGCGACAAACTATGGCGGGGGCATCATGTTTGCGTCGTCGGCGTCCAACGCGGTTATGGAATGCTGCACGGTGGTTTCCAACAGTGCCGCCGACGGCGGGGACGGCCTGCGCATGTGGGGCGGCACGGTGCGCAATTGCATTATCTATGGTAATGGGACCGAAAACTGGAGCTGGGGTGGCGGTTCGCCCTCCATCGAACAGACCTGCACGATACCGACCACCGGAATCCCCGGCGGAACCGGCTGCATCGAGGACGACCCGCAGTTTGTGGGCGGCGGGAATTATCGCCTGGCGACCAGCTCCCCCTGCATCGATGCCGGAGCCAACCAGACATGGATGGCCGGCGCTGAAGATCTGGACAGACGGACGCGAATCATCGGAAGCGCGGTGGATATGGGTGCCTACGAGGTCATGCAGGAGGACGGCGGTGGATCGCCGATCCACTACGTCTCATTGACGGGCGGAAACGTCTGGCCTTATACCAACTGGGCGTGGGCCACGCCAGTGATTCAAGATGCCGTTGATACCGCCTCCGGCGGCGACACGGTGCGGGTGACGAACGGGGTCTACGACACGGGCGGCGGTTTAACTCCCGGCTATGCGTTGAACAACCGAGTGGTGATCGATAAGGCGGTCACCGTCGAGGGCGTGAACGGCGCATCCAGCACCTTCATTGTTGGTGCATCGGACAATGGGACCAACGGGCCGGCGGCGGTGCGCTGTGTCTACCTTGACGGCAACGCGACTCTCAACGGATTCACCCTGACCAACGGCCACACGCGAATGGATGGCCATTACTTTTATGACCAATCTGGCGGCGGTGTTTTGTTCGGCAGGTACGAAACGGTGAACAACTGCACGATCAGCGGCAATTCCGCAGCCAGTTACGGCGGGGGAGTGGTCGCTGCCTACGACGGGACGCTGAACAACTGCATGATCAGTGGGAACTCCGCCGCCGTAGGCGGTGGGGTGTCTTGCGGTGAGGACGGTATACTGAACAACTGCACGATCATCGGGAATTCCGCCAACAGCGGTGGCGGGGTGAACTTCGGCGAAGGCGGGGAGTTGAACAACTGCATCGTGTACTTCAATACACCCAACAATATCGGGAGTCCCCCGGGGGGCATACGCTACACCTGCAGCCCGGGACTGAGCAGCTCCTACGACAACATCACCAACGATCCGCAGTTTGTCGATGCCGCCGTAGGCAACTACCGCCTGCTTCCCGGTTCACCCTGCATCGATGCCGGCAACAACGCCTATGCTCCGGGAAGCACCGACCTCAATGGCAGCACCCGTTTGGTCGACGGCGACTTTGATGCAATCGCCACGGTGGATATGGGTGCGTATGAATACGATCCTGTTGCGACCGACTCCGACGGCGACGGCTTCTCCGACTCCGACGAGCACATTGCCGACACCGGTGCCACAGACTCCAACGACTGGTTCCGCATCACGGCGTTTAGCAATGTCCCGCCTGCAACGGTTCATTTCGATTCGTCCAGCAACCGGCTCTACACGCTGCTTGCCTGCACCAATCTGGTCGACGGCGTCTGGACCAATATTCCAAGCCAGACCGGCATCATGGGCAGCGGCGGTGAAGATTCCCTCGCCGACCCCGCCTCCACCAACCCCGCCTGTTTCTATCGGTTGGAGGTTGAAATTCCATAACATGCTTGTTGTTTGGCTCGGTGGGTGGCTCCTCCACCTTCAGTGTCATTTGATTTGAGGCAACTCGCGCTCCCGAAATATGGTAATTCTGTCTCGACCTGGACGATGGGGTTGAATCATACTGCCTCCTGTTTTGGCTTTAATAAGCACGCTTCAATGTGCCGGGCACACGCTGCCCGGGCGGATAATGGCAACATTCAACAGGACGGGAAAACGATGGAATCCATATTTAAAAGAAGACTACTTGCCGGAGTTTTGTTCGGACTGGCTTTTTCGGTGTATGCCGGGGAAGGTGCTGTCGAAGCAAAGCGGCCTGAGTCGGTCATCCCTGTGACCCAAACCGCCGAATGGGCCGTTGAGTGGTGGGGGCCGCGCCATGCGGAAAAGGTGCGCGAGATTAAGCGGGGGGACATCGATCTTCTGATGATTGGCGATTCAATCACCCATGGTTGGGAAACAAGGGGGAAAAATGTTTGGGAGAAATACTACAAGCATCGCAAGGCCGTAAACCTCGGGTTTAGCGGCGACCGGACCGAGCATGTGATTTGGCGTCTGCAAAACGGTGAAGTGAAGGGTATCTCTCCCCGGTTGGCGGTGCTCATGATCGGCACCAACAATACTGGCCACCGAAAGGATGCTGCCAAGGATACGGCCCAAGGGATCGAGTCCATCATCAAGGAGCTGCGCACGCGTCTGCCGGAGACCCGGATATTGCTGCTGGCTATTTTTCCAAGGTCAGCGACCGCGGATGATGAGCTTCGGAAATTGAATGGCGAGATCAATAAAATCATTTCAGGTTTCGCCGATAAAAAGCATGTCTTCTATTTGGATATCAACGGCGGATTTCTGGACGAAAAGGGTAGTTTGTCGAAGGAGATTATGCCGGACTTGCTGCACCCTAACGAACAAGGCTACGAACTTTGGGCCAAGGCGATGGAACCCACCATCAGCAGGCTGATGAGCCAACCCGCCCCCAGCCCTGCCGAGTAAAGAGCGCCCGGCAATTAAAACGGTGAGCAGCGGAAAGGCTCTTTTCAACGTTTGATTCACTAAACCGAGGAGTATTGCATGAGATCTGGACGTTCTGTTATTGCCCTGTTGGGGCAATACAATGTTCGGTTTGTGTTGCCCCAACAGGGCAAATGGGGATGGGCATATGGAACACATGGGGCGGTGCCCCATGCTAAAGTGTGTTGTGCCTTTGGCACATGAATCGCCTTGAAAATCTACGATGAGCCGACTTTTTCTGCAAAGAAGAGCGAGACCGAACCCGCAGGCGTTGAATAAAAAAGGAGGGAAGGATGGGTCAAGAACGAGTGCTGGATGTGATTCATCATGCGAGAAACTTTTATTCCCAATTGAGTCTATATTACGCCGAACTGGGTGACGTGGCCGATCGGGAGCGGGTAAAAATCTTTCTCGACTA
This sequence comes from Kiritimatiellales bacterium, assembly GCA_030630445.1. GTDB lineage: Bacteria > Verrucomicrobiota > Kiritimatiellia > Kiritimatiellales > Pontiellaceae > Pontiella. The sequence goes on from DAOVNC010000014.1 coordinate 9,781, forward strand.
TCTGAGCGCGTGCGAAAAACGGCACGAGCAGGCGCTTGCCGAGTATGAGGAAACCGCGCCGCGCGATGTCATTGACACCTGGTTTAAATGCGGGGCCGACAAGGCGACGGAGAAAACCCTGGAGCCGAAGAAACTTACCGCGGATATGGATATAGACACGGTTCTACGCGAGGCTTTGCGTCTTGATGAATGTCTGTCGGAGCTGTATCAGGAGGTCATTGACCGCGCCCAGACCGACCGGATCAAGGAGGTGTTTACCAACCTTCTGGAAGCGAATAAGAAAGAGATGCGCGATCTGGTTCGGGATTCCGGACATCTGCGCGACTGGTAGTGAGATGGCCGGAACCACTTCCGGGAGTGGTGCAATGGCTATGATGTTTGACACGAAACGGTGAAGGAGTCTCCCATGAATAAATATGATGTTTTCAGCAAAGGGTTCATTCAGCTCATTATATTGGGCTGCATCTTAATCATGCCTCGACCGGTGTTGGCCGAGACGCCTCCCAGGGAACTCCTCTGGCCTCTAGGTGCGCCAGGTGCCAAGGGCGATGATCCGCACAAAGATATGCCGGCAATTACCATCTACTCGCCATCCGAAGAAACAAATAACGGCACTGCGGTCATTATCTGTCCCGGAGGAGGCTATGGCCATTTGGCGATGAAGCATGAGGGGCATGATATTGCCAAGTGGCTCAATTCCGTGGGGGTCACCGGCGTTGTCCTTGAATATCGAATGGGCAAAGGCGGGTACCTGCATCCAATCCCGCTCCTGGATGCCCAGCGGGCGATCCGCACGGTGAGGTCGCACGCGAACAAGCTACAGGTGAACCCGGCGCGCATTGGTATTCTGGGATTCTCGGCGGGTGGACATCTGGCCTCGACGGTTGGAACGCATTTTGATCCGGGCGACCCCGATGCAACGGATTCGATCGACCAGGCCAGTTGCCGGCCCGACTTTATGATTCTCTGCTACCCGGTTATTGCCTTTGGGGAGGCGGCCTATGCCCACAAGGGATCCCAGCGCAACCTCATTGGCAGCAACCCCCCGGAGGAACTGGTCGCAAGCTTGTCGAACGAAAAACAAGTCACGGCAAACACCCCGCCGACGTTCCTGTTTCATACCGATGAAGACCGGGGAGTACCTTCCGAAAACAGCGTTGCCTTCTACCTGGCACTGCGCAAGGCAAAGGTTCCGGCCGAGCTGCATATCTATCGAAAGGGACGGCATGGCCTGGGCCTTGCTCGCAATGTGCCCGGAACCGGCGAATGGTCCAACGCCTGCGAACTATGGTTGTGTGGACAAGGCTTGCTTGAGAGGGGTGCGGAATAAGCAAGGGCGAAAGTCTCTTGCGGGTTTGTCTGGAAATCGCGGCAGCCATTCGCTTAAGTGCTTTCGGTCGGTCGGAATTCATGGACCGGGAAGGTGGTGGGGATTGAGCATGGAAGTTAGAGCCCATAGATGAACACGATTTATTCGCAGTACTTTCTCTATAGTTTGGCGACCCTTTCCTTGGCTTGCATTCTGGCTTCGATCTACACCTCGCTGCGTTCCACGGGCGATGCGGGCCTGCCGCGGTTGATCGACCGGAAGGGCCGTCACATGAAGCGCCTTGAGTTTTGGCGGCATCGCTGGAACTTGCTTTGCAAGACGGCGCGGTTGCTGCTCACCACCACAACCATTGCCACCGCCGTCCTGTTCTACCTTGCGCTTAGGGATTGTGAACCGGGGTTCATGGTGGCCGCCCTGTTTTTCCTATCGCTGCTCCACATGCTCTTTGCGCGCATCGTTCCGCATGTGCTTTCAGAGAGCTATGCCGATCGCATTTCATTGGCGGCGCTGCCTTTCTTCGGCATCTTGACGCTGCTGCTCTATCCCTTTGTGTGGCCGCTCCAGTTCATCGAAGACCACCTGCTGCGCCACGCTATGTCGGCCTCGGACGAGGAGGACCGCCCTTCGCCGGAAGACGAAATCAAGAGTTTGATCGAAGAGACCGACGAGGAGGACCTCGAAGAGGAGGAACGGGAAATCATTCGCAGTGTCTTTGAGTTTGGCGACACCGTCGCCCGCGAGATCATGACCCCGCGCATCGACATCGGCGGACTAAAGGACACGCTGACCGTCGACGAGTGCATCGGTCAAGTGAAGGAGTCGCGCCATTCGCGCTTTCCGATCTACCACGAGAACATCGACGATGTGATCGGCATGGTGCATGTGAAGGACCTGCTCAAGCTGTGCGCCAGCGGCGAAGGCGAAATCCCCATCAGCCAGTTGGTGAAGAAGATCGACTTTATTCCGGAAACGATGCCGATCAACGACCTCATGCAGTTGATGAAACGGACGCACGCGCAGATGGTGTTGGTGGTCGATGAATATGGCGGCACGGAGGGGTTGGTTTCGATGGAGGATATCATCGAGGAGCTTGTCGGCGAGATCGAAGACGAATACGACCTTACGGAAAGGGAGTTGCACCGCCGTCCGGATGGCTCCGTGATGGTGCAGGCGCGCATGCCGATCAACGAGTTGAACGAGGAACTGGGCACGAAACTTCCGGAGAGCGACGAATACGACTCGCTGGGCGGCTACATCTTTTCCGTGCTCGGCCGCATCCCGACCCCGGGCGAAATACTGGAGATTCCCGGCTACTCCCTGCGTATTCACTCTGCAACCCAGCGGAAGATCCAGGTGGTGCAGATGATCCCCGAATAATTATCTATGAAATTGGATTTATTTGTGCGTATTGTGGTTTTAACTAACAGGAGAGAAGATGATGACAACAAAAAACATGATTCTTTGCGGGCTACTGGTTGGTTTTTGGATGTTGGCTGTTCCGGCACAATCCGAGGATCTCAAGGCCTACTATGAAAAACAGAAGGCGGAAATCGCCCCGACCTTTACGGCTCCCGAGCTAGGAAGCGAGGTCACGGTCGTCCTGCTGGATGGGCAGGAACGAATCGGCGTGTTGAAGCAACTTACCGATAACGGCGTCCAGCTTCTCTCCGATGGCGCCTTGGTTACCTTCAGGAAACACGAGTTGCTCGAAGGCTCCTGTCCCCAGCTGTTTGCCGAAGACTATGCCCATGTCGAGGCGATCAAGCGCACCCGTGCGTACAAGCAGGGTCACTCCAAGCGGGTGCGGGACAACACCCACACGGCCTCCCTGAGTGTGAGTTCAAAGAACAAAAAGTCGTCATCCAGCGAGACCGAGAATAAAGAGGTAGAGGAGGGTTCGTGGGACATAAACACAAAAACCAGAAATATGGTTAAAACCCTGACGGTATCGATTGCCAACCGAACGACCCATGCGGACTCCTATACATTGAAATGGTATTTCTTTGCTCAGGATCTCGATCAGGATAGCATAGTTATCCAAAGCCGAGGTTCCGAAGAAATTGAACTGGAAGGGAAGCAGCAGGTTAAGCGCGAGATTGTGTCCAAGGAGTATACGACCGATACGATCACCCGCAACTGGGTGGCCTGCTGCGGGAAATCGACTTCTTCGCAAAAGAAGAAAGGTGTGGAGGAAAGAGGGTATCTGGTTATACTCAAATGCGGGGACGAGGTTCTTGACCAGCAAGCCAGCAGCAAGAGCTATCTGGATCCGGACTGGCTCAAGTTGTGCCGTTAGTTTTTCTGCAGGGTGGCTGAAAACGCTCACCGAAGTTTGCAGACTCTGGAAAATATACTCTGAATTCCTGTGGAGGGAATTCGGAGTTTCTCTTTTTAACGGGAGGATATGGGGTGGAAAAAGCCCGTGTGAAAAAGGTAAAGCGCGCAGTCGCCGCCAAGTTGCTGCCATGGTTTTTGAAAAATAGGCGTTCTATGCCGTGGCGTGCCAACCGAACTCCGTACCGCGTTTGGATTTCCGAGCTGATGCTGCAGCAGACGCGCGTTGATCAGGTGATCCCATACTTCAATCGCTTCATGAAACGGTTCCCGTCGATGAAGTCGCTCGCGGCGGCCTCGCAGGAGGACGTGCTCAAGCAATGGGAAGGCCTCGGCTACTATTCCCGCGCCCGCAATCTCCACAAGGCCGCGCAGATCATCTCTTGCAACCACAAGGGCCGCTTTCCGAAAACCGCCGAGGAAATTCTGGAATTGCCGGGTGTCGGAACCTATACCGCCGCCGCCATCGGGTCGCTCGCCTTCAATCTCGATCTAGCCGTGCTCGACGGCAACGTCATCCGCGTGCTCTCCCGCCTCTTCGCCTATGCGAAGGATACTCGATCCGCCGCCGCCAAAAAGGAACTCCAGCAACTCGCCGACGACCTGCTCGTGAAGGGCGATGCCGGCAACTTTAACGAAGCCATGATGGAACTGGGCGCAACCGTCTGCCTGCCGAAAAATCCGCAGTGTGGTGATTGCCCGATGTCCGGTGTCTGCCTCGGTCATGCGTCTGGCCGACCCGCCGACTATCCCGTCAAGGCTCCGAAGAAAAAGGTGCCGCACATTATCGTCGGCGCGGCGGTCGTTACCAACCGCAAGGGCGAGGTTCTCATTGCCCAGCGTCGCAACGAAGACATGCTCGGCGGCCTATGGGAATTTCCCGGCGGCAAGCAGGAAACCGGCGAAACCATCCAGCAGTGCATTGTCCGCGAACTGAAGGAAGAGCTTGGAGTCAACATCGAGGTGGGCGACTTCCTCGTTACCGTCCGGCATGCCTATAGCCATTTTACGATGCAGATGCATACCTACTTTGCCAAGATCAAGTCGGGTCGTCCCCGCCCGATCGAATGCCAAGACTATCGCTGGGTTGAAATTTCCTCGCTTCGGGAGTTTCCATATTCCAAGGCCGACCTGTATATTATCGATGAATTGGAACAACGGAATTGTCCGGAAAAATAATCATTTTATCGAATCCTTTGGAAAGGAGAACACACCATGAAACACATCATTAATACAGAAAACGCACCGGCACCGATCGGACCCTATAACCAAGCCGTCAAAAGCGGGCACCTGCTCTACACCTCGGGCCAGATTCCGATCGATCCCGCAACGGGGGAGATGGTTGCTGGCGGTGTCCGCGAGCAGTCCATACAGGTCATGGAAAACCTAAAAAGCGTTTTGGAGGCGTCGGGCAGCACGCTCGACGATGTCATCAAAACCACCGTCTTCCTCGCGGATATGGCCGACTTTGCGGTAATGAACACCGTCTATGCCGAGTTTTTTGGCGAGGAAAACGCCCCGGCGCGCTCGACCGTGCAGGTGGCAGGCCTGCCGAAAGGCTCATTGGTTGAAATCGAGTTGGTGGCCAAGGTCTGATGCCGGGCAACATGGTTATCCGTACCTTGATCAGCCTAGCTCTCGTTCTCGTGCTCGGTGTCGGAGGATTTTTTCGTTGGCAGCAGGTCGAGCACCCGGTTTTCGTCCAGAAGCCGTTCGAGAAAGCTACTGGCATCCAACTCGCCGGCAAGTTAACACGGCGCGAGCTTAACAAGTTGCCTCATACGTTTCGCGATAGCTGGGTGGACGTCGAGCTGCCTCTTGATCGGTGGGATGCGGATATTACCCTTTCCCATTTATCAATGTGGGGAGAAACAATGGGCACCGCGTACAGCGTAACGCTGTCCGGTCCGGTGGCGGCATCTCGTTTGGGCGCTGTTGTGCAATCCATTGAGAACCAGTTGACAGAAATTAGCCGCCAGATGTCGACGTGGGAGCCGGACAGCGAAATTTCGCGCTTCAACCATTCGGATTCAACCGGGCCGTTTCAGGCATCGAAAGAATTCACCGCTGTGGTTCGGCGGGCTCTGGAGCTAAGCGATTCCACGGACGGCGCGTTCGATCCCACCCTGCAGCCGCTGCTCAACCTGTGGGGCTTTGGGAGCGAGGGCGAAGATCAGAAGGTTCCATCCAATGACGAGATTATCGCAGCCCAAACCCATGTGGGATGGCGGAAGGTTGCAGCGGATGATTCTTCCGGCCTTCGGAAAAACTCGCCAGGGTTGTCGCTCGACCTTGGCGCAATGGCCAAGGGCTACGGTGTGGATGCCCTCGCGGGGATTCTTGATGAAGCGGGCTATGAAAACTGGTTTGTCGAAATCGGCGGCGAAGTGGTGGTGAAGGGGTTCAATCCCGACGGTGTTCCATGGCGCATTGGCATCCAATACCCGACGACGAACCCTATGGAGACCGGTCGCCTGCAAGGCATCGTCAATCTGACCCGGGGGGCCACGGCAACTTCGGGCGACTACCGCAACTATCGCGTGCAGGATGGCGTGCTCTATTCCCATATCCTCGATCCGCGCTCTGGCCGTGCCGTACTTTCGGATACCGCCAGCGTGACGGTCGTTGCTCCAAGTTGCATGGATGCCGACGGCATGGCCACGGCGCTGTTTGTGATGGGCGCGGAGGAGGGGCTGGCGTGGGTGGAAGGGCGCCCGGAGGTGGAGGCCATGTTCCTTGTGCGCGGTGATGGCGGTGAAATATTTGAAAAATTTAGTTCGGGGTTCGTGGCTTCCACAGGCTATATTTCCGAGCAATGAACCCCGATAAAAAAGGATGAAAAAGCCCATGCGATCTATCTATCTTCCGCTCTGTATTGCCACCTTGATGCTCTGTGGCTGTGACAAGGACACTAAAGGCCTCGATGAAAAAGAGGAACGCAATCCGCTGGTCAAGCAGGGGCAATCCTATATGGAGATCAATGATTACGCCAAGGCTGAGACCGCCTTCAAGCAAGCCATCGAGAACAAGCCGAACATGGCGCGCCCCTGTCTGGATCTCGCCATAATCTACCACCAGTACAAACCCGACTATGTCAGCGCGATCTTCTACTATAAACGCTACCTCGAACTCCGCCCCGACTCGGAGAAGACGGAATTCATCAACGAACAGATTAAGAAGGTTCAAATTGCCTTGGCCAACGCCATTCTGACCCAGTCGGGCGCCGTGCAGGCCATGCAGGATCTCAAGCAGCTGCAACAGGAAAATGCCGAGTTGAAGCGTCAACTAGCCGCGCTGCGCAGATCCGCACCCGCCACATCCACACCCATAACAGCAACACAACCCAAGCCGGGGTTGCAAAAGACCGTCACGGAAACGGTTCCAAAGTCCGCGATGCCGGCCAGTCAGGCGACGCACAAGATCTACACCGTGGTTGCCGGTGACAACCTTACGAAGATCGCCAATAAATTCTACGGAAACGACGACTACGAGGCGATCTACCAAGCCAACAAGGATCGCATGAAAAGCCCCGGCGACCTGCGGGTGGGCCAAACCCTCGTGATTCCAAACCCGTAGATGGATCTTTAGATCGGTTCCGGAACCATGGAAATCGAAACCACATGGGGAAGTATCGTTGTTGAATTGCTCGACGGCAAGGTGGCTGGTTGCACGCTTCCCTTTTTGTCTACCCAGCCTGACCAGCCTTTTTCCATTGCGAACGGGGGTGACGATCCTGTTTCAGCATTCGTTGCCGCCGTCTTTTCCGGAAAGAATGCAAGGCTTCCGGCCTTGGCGGAGCTGAAAGGCACCGGTTTCCAGCAGCAGGTTTGGCGCGAGATTGCAAAAATTCCGTCGGGCCAAATAAAAACCTATGGCGAACTGGCTGCTGCAATCGGCAGCCCTAAGGCTGCACGCGCCGTCGGCTCGGCCTGCGGACGCAACCCTGTCCCGCTTTTCATACCCTGCCATCGCGTAAAAGGCGCAAATGCGCAACTTGGAGGATTCTCCGCCGGACTGCCGTGGAAAAGGCTGCTTCTTGAAGTGGAGGATGCAACGTAGAACGAGCGTCTCGCTCGTTTAAGCAAGCGGGACGCTTACTCTACATTTATCTACTTCTCAACCCGGAGGCGCAGGAATCGATGGGGGGCTGTTGTATCGATGCTGGTGGTGACCTCGTTGTTTCCATCCAAATCGGAAAACGTTATGCCGGTATCCGTCCACGTTTCCAGATCTTCGCTGGTTTCCACGGTATAGGTAATTCCCGGACTAGCCGCATGGTAGGTCATGTTCATTGTATCCGGGGCGAGCACCGCTTTGGGTAGGCTGTCCGAAAGATCGAGGGCCGGATCCAGATTCAAGGCATAGGCCGTCAGGAGGAGCACTCCGTCCCCGTTCACATCCTGCTCAAGGTTGGTAGAGATGGGGTCCAATCCATTATCCATAAACCATGAGGTGGCCGGATAACCCTGCCAAGTCGGAGAGGTGAATCCGGTGTTGCTGGATAGATAGTGGATCGTGAAATCCTCAGCTGTTCTATCGAATACACTGAATCCGAAAGTTGTGGGAGCATCGCCATGGAAAGTTACGTTCCTCAACTGTTCGCATCCTATGAACGCAAAATTACCGATGTTGGTGATGCTAGACGGGATCGAAATATTGGTTAGGGAAGTGCATTGGCCGAACATCGCACGGCCGATGCTGGTGATGCTAGACGGGATCGAAATGTTGGTTAGGGAGCTGCAACGGTCGAACACTTCGTCGCCG
>DAOVNC010000396.1 GCA_030630445.1 Kiritimatiellales bacterium
ACCATTTTCACTACCTGCTCAGCAGGAAAAGGAATAGCAACGGATTTATAGGAAGCAACCGATCCGCCCCATCCGTTGCTTCCTATAAATCCGTTGCAAGAAATCGGTACTATTGGAAATTCCACTCCCCTAAGGCCTATGGCCTTTTTAGCCTACGCTTAAATCGGCGTGCCATTCCTGCAGGGAGCGGATGGGGGCTTGGCCCGCGTGCCGCGCAACAATCCCTTCGGCGGCGGCGACCGCCGCGGCGACTGTGGTGATGTAGGGCACGTTGTGCTTGATGGCCGATTTGCGGATGTAGGAATCGTCGTGGACACTGAGCTTGCCGGACGGCGTATTGACGATCAACTGCACCTCGCCGTTCTTGACGGCATCCACAATGTTCGGGCGGCCTTCGTGCATTTTCAGGACGGGTTCAACCTCGATCCCCCGCTCTTCAAGGAAGGCCGCGGTGCCGCCGGTGGCCAACAGCTTGAAGCCGGTCTCCTTGAGACGCTTGGCGGTGTCGGCAAATTTTTCGGAGCGATCGCGCTCGGAAACGGTGAGCAGCACGGTGCCTTCCATGGGCAGGGTGCCCTTGGTGGCTTCCTGCGCTTTGTAGAACGCGAGCCCGAAGTCGGAGTCGATACCGAGCACTTCGCCAGTGGAGCGCATTTCCGGGCCGAGGACGGGATCCACTTCCGGGAACATGTTGAACGGGAAGACGGATTCCTTGACCCCGTAGTGCGGGATCTCCTGATGCTTGAGGTTAAAGTCGCCGAGCTTTTTGCCAAGCATGATTTCGGTGGCGATGCGCGCCATGGAAAGCCCGCAAACCTTGGAAACCAGCGGCACGGTGCGCGAGGCGCGCGGGTTGGCTTCGAGCACGTAGACGATATCCTCGCAGATGGCGTACTGGATGTTCATCAGACCCACCACACCCATTTCGCGGGCGATGGTGCGGGTATATTCGTAGATGGTCTTGATGTGCTTTTCGGGAATGCCGACCGGAGGGATCACACAGGCAGAGTCGCCGGAGTGGATGCCTGCCTGCTCGATGTGTTCCATGACGGCGGGAACGAAGGCGTCTTCGCCGTCGGCGATGGCATCGGCTTCGGCCTCGATGGCGTTTTCGAGATATTTATCAATCAGGATCGGGCGGTCGGGGGTGACGCCAACGGCGGCGGCCATGTAGTCGCGCAACATCGGTTCGTCGTAGACAATTTCCATGCCGCGTCCGCCGAGCACGTAGGAAGGACGCACCATCAGCGGATAGCCAATGCGTTTGGCAATTTCGACGGCTCCGTCCACATCGATGGTCATATCGCCTTCGGCCATGGGGATGCCGAGTTTTTTCATGATTTTATCGAACTGTTCGCGGTCTTCGGCGAGGTCGATCACTTCGGGGGAGGTGCCGAGAATATTGACGCCGGCCTCCTGCAGCTCGCGGGCAATATTGAGCGGGGTCTGCCCGCCAAACTGGCAGATGACGCCTTTGGGCTTTTCCTTTTCGTAGATCTGAAGAACGTCTTCGACGGTAAGCGGCTCGAAGTAGAGCTTGTCGGAGGTGTCGTAGTCGGTGGAGACGGTTTCGGGGTTGCAGTTGACCATGACGGTCTCGTAGTCCATGTCGCGCAAGGTGAAAGCGGCGTGGACGCAGCAGTAGTCGAACTCGATCCCCTGCCCGATCCGGTTGGGGCCACTACCGAGGATCATCACTTTGTTGGGATTGTCCGTGGCGGATATTTCATCGGGCGCGTTGTAGCTGGAATAGTAGTAGGCGGCATCTTCAACTCCACTGACGGGCACGGCATGCCAGCCTTCGACGATACCGGCTTTCGTCCGCTGTTCGCGGATATCCTTTTCGGGGACATCGAGGATTTTTGCGAGATAGGCATCGGCGAAGCCGTCTTTCTTAGCGAGGGCTAGCAGTTCGTCGGGGAGCAGGGAGCCCTTGTATTTCAAGACCTCTTCTTCGCGCTCGACGAGTTCTTTCATCTGCTCGATAAACCAAGCCTTCATGCTGGTCTTCGCGTGTATCTCTTCGATGGTCGCCCCTTTTCGCAGCGCCTCGTACAAAATGAAGTGCCGGTCGCTGGTCGGCACGGAAAGCCGCACCATGAGCTCCTCAAGCGGCATCGCGTTGAAGTCCTTCACAAAGCCGAGGCCGTAGCGCCCGTTTTCCAAGCTCCGGATGGATTTTTGAACGGATTCCTTGTAGTTCTTTCCAATGCTCATCACTTCGCCGACGGCACGCATCTGCGTGCCGAGCTTGTCCTCGATATCTTTGAATTTTTCAAAGGCCCATCGGGCGAACTTGATGACCACATAGTCGCCGGACGGCGTGTATTTTTCGAGCGTGCCATCGCGCCAGTATGGAATCTCCTTCATGGTCATGCCGCCCGCGAGTTTGGCGGAGACCAGCGCGATCGGGAAGCCGGTGGCCTTCGAGGCCAGTGCCGAGGAGCGCGACGTGCGCGGGTTGATTTCGATGACGATCACGCGGTCACTAACGGGATCGTGCGCAAACTGCACGTTGGTCCCGCCGATCACCTGAATGGCCTCGACAATGTCGTAGGATGCTTTTTGCAACCGATCCTGCAACTCCTGGCTGATGGTGAGCATCGGCGCGGAGCAGAAGGAGTCGCCGGTATGCACGCCCATGGGATCAATGTTCTCGATGAAGCAGACGGTGATGAGGTTGTTGTCGGCATCGCGCACGACTTCGAGCTCAAGTTCTTCCCAACCCAGCACGCATTCTTCAATCAGAATTTGGCCGATAAGACTGGCGGTGATTCCGCGGGCGCCGATCGTGCGCAACTCTTCCACATTATAGACGATGCCTCCGCCGGGCCGCCCATGGTGTACGCTGGGCGGACCACCACGGGATAGCCAAGGTCGGCCGCGATTTTTTCAGCATCTTCGACGCTGTAGACCGCAGTGCTTTCCGCCATTTCGATGCCGAGCTTGTCCATCGTCTTCTTGAATTCGATGCGGTCTTCGCCGCGTTCGATGGCATCGAGTTTCACGCCAATCACCTCGACGCCATATTTTTCAAGAATCCCGTGCTTGGAAAGATCCAGGGAGAGGTTGAGGGCGGTCTGCCCCCCAAGGTTTGGAAGCAGGGCGTCGGGTCGTTCCTTGGCGATGATCCGTTCGATGGTTTCCAGGTTAAGCGGCTCGATGTAGGTGACATCCGCCATGCCGGGGTCGGTCATGATGGTGGCGGGATTGGAGTTGACCAGGACAATCCGGTAGCCCAGCTCGCGGAGCGCCTTGCACGCCTGCGTTCC
>DAOVNC010000220.1 GCA_030630445.1 Kiritimatiellales bacterium
CGCATGGAACCGGGGTTCGTCAACGGGCAAGGTCTGCACTACAAGCCGTTTTGGAAAACGCACCCCTGCAAACATTGTGTGAAATGAAATTTCCACCCCGAAAAAAGACGTTTTCAGCGGCGAATAGCGAAAGACGGGTTAGCAACCGGGTTTCCAGCCCATCCACATCATAACCTTTTAGCGTGGTCGGACTTCCCGTTTCGCAGTCCATGCACTCCACCACCGGTGGTGCCACGAAAAGCTTTGCAACACCCTGCACACGAACCACGTCTTTACGGGAGACAGCGGGCTTCGACACGCATCCCGCGACGGCAAGGCCGGCCAACACAACCGCCATGCCGTGCATGGCCTTCTTCAATACAACATTCATACAAACTCCTTTATTCATCCCCAAAAACGGTAGGTAACTAATTCTGAAGCGCTCCGACTCGGCGGAGCTTTAAAATCCCCATGGCGCGCGGATCGACCGATGCAATTCAAAAGCGCAATCGAGCTTGCGCACTCCGAAAGGCCGCCCGACAACGGGTCTGTGGTTAATCGACATCTTTTGACAGTGCATGCGCAGGGCAGACAGGAATGTCTGCCCCACATAGCGCCACCTACGGCAGCGAAAGAACCTGATAGAATTTCGACGCCTGGTTGGCGGGTTCGGGGTCGAACCAGAGGTCGTTGTCGGCGGCGGCCTCGAAGGTGGTGATTTCTGACCAGTTGGTGTCGGAAAGCGAATAGACGCTCTGGATGGAATAGGTGGTGCCAACATTGAGGTTGGTCATGTGCAGACCAGCGTGCATGGCAATGTCCAAGCCAATCTCGGTTACGCGCAGGTTGGCAAGGGCGCTATCCACCACATCATAGACATTTGAAACCGAACAATAATAGTTGCCCGCATCCGCAAAATCGACGGCGGTCAACGCCAGCGTATCGCTGGTTTCCCCAACTAAATTTGAGTTCCCGAAATACCACTGGTAATAGAGGTCGTAGCCCACCGCATCCACCTCGAACGTTACATCCTGCCCAAGGAACACCGTCTGGCTCTGTGGCTGGGTGACGATAACCGGCGGCGATGGCGGAATACCCGCCCCCGGCTCCTCGCCGCCATATGCTCCCATATCGGAAACCGTACTTCCAAGGATTGGATCATAATTGTCCACAATCGAAGGATCGCCCGCATCGATGCAGGGCGACGAAGTACCCAGCTCAAAGCTCCCCGGCTCAAACTGCGGATCCATGAAAATGTTGTAGAACAGATCGCACGGATCACCGTTGTCGTTGCTCCAGATCACCTGCCCGTAGGTGGAGGGATATCCAACAAAATCTAATGTGTTTCCATAAAAACAGTTATAGATTACATCCAAACTACTAGAGCCAGTACGAGTGACGGCATTCGAACAACTCACGAAAATGTTGTTAATTACATCGGAATTGTAAGGACTTACCATCGAAATCGCATCACAGTTCCTGAAAATGTTGTTTATTATCAAAGGAGTACTTGCTCCAGCATAGCTGCTCGCTTTTAGATCAATTGCACGACCAGTCAGATTACTAAAAACATTTCCTATTATACTTGGGTTTGCATAACCATGCCCTGTCCCCGCAAAATTTTCGCCACTTATTAAGAATGAGCATCCCGAATCCGAATCCGCAAACAGACAGTTTTTCACGTCTATATTTATAGTTGCATGCGTTACTGAACCAGTCCTGTAACGACCAATGGAGTTCCCATAGATTGAGCGCGAACAATTTCGGAAAGTACAATTCAGTACCGTCATTTCTATAACGCGGTTATATCCATACACATAAAGTTGGAGAGCGGTTCCAGCATCTGAAAAGTTACAATATTCAAACTCACTTTGTGCCCCCCCCCTGATAATAGATGTAAATTCTATTCCAATAATTGGAGGGAGAAGTTCCCATGAAAAGAATCGGCTCATCGAACGTACCGACTGCCGATATAGCACCGTTGATCCTCAACTCGACATCCGGGCCAATAACAACTTCAACCCCCGGTTCAATGATCAAGCTGTCGCCAGCAGGAAGCTCGGAATAAGCACCGATAATGTATGGATTACCTGCTGGCCCCCATATAGAGCCATCCGGAATGACGGGCGGAACCAGTGTCACTGCCTGAACGAACATGGACGATGCGAAGACCGCCAGCAGAGCGGCGGCCAAGGCCACCGCTGATTTACTTCTCTTATTGATTCCTATCATGACTTTCTCCCTTTGGTTTGTTGTTAATCCCCGCCACCGGGCGAGGAACTTTCTCCCGCAAGGTGCAATACTCAGCTCATATACCCCGAATACACATGAGAGCATTACGCCTACCACTCACAGGCATTATATCGTGTGTGTGTGTGTGCAAGCAGGATTGTTATTATTTCTACACTCTGCCCAACACGGAAAAAGTCCGTATGTTTTTTCCTCTATGCAAAAGACGCTCTCCCCTGCAATGAATACGGCAAGCGTCGAAATAGGTGGACGTGCCTCCGGCGAGGATCAGGCTTGGGAGCCGGGGAGGACAGCGGCTGACCCCTACCGTAGGATGGAATTCCAGTTCCGTCCTCTGCCGCACCGCTCTGCCGAGGGACGAGGCTGGAGCCTCATCCTACCCTCCGCAAAGAATCGCCGCCTTGCCGAATTCGACGCCAAGCTCAAGTAGGATGGAATTCCAATTCCGTCCCCTGCCGCACCGACCTGCCGAAGGACGAGGCTGGAGCCTCATCCTACTCACAAAGAATCGCCGCCACGTTTTCGGCGGCGTTTTTTGCGCCGAGAAGCTGGCGGACTTCGGCGTAGCCTTCGAGCATCGCTTGCCGTTCCGGCGTGTCGGCCATGAGCCCAGCGGTTCCGGTCGACAGAGCTTCCGGCGTGGCATCCTGCTGGATCAACTCTGGGCAGATGGTGCGGCCGGCAATAATGTTCACCAGCCCTAAATGCGAAATCTTCACGACCGTCCGCGCGAACCAGTAGGTGAACGCACTGGTTTTGTAGACGAGGATGTGGGGCGTCCCGATCAGCGCGGTTTCGAGCGTCGCCGTGCCCGACGTCACAATCGCCGCCTCCGCCTGCCGCATCAATTCGCGCGCGTTGCCGCAGATCACGTCCAACCGCGAAGGTTTTTCAGGACATTGGGAGATCTGCTCGCTCACCATCTTTTCAATCCGCCCGTTTGGTGTGGCGATCATGAATGATACATCGGGAAACTGCGCTTCGAGTTTTTTTGCCGCCGCCAACATCGTCGGCAGAATGCGCTCGATCTCCTGTCTGCGGCTTCCCGGCAACAGCGCAACCAGCCGATCCGACTGCCACGGGAGCGACCGCAAGTCGGTGGAAAGAAATTCGTCGATCTGCGCGACGAGCGGATTGCCCACGAAATCAACCTGCAGTCCGGTGCCCTTGAACACCTCCACCTCGAACGGGAAAATCACCATCAACCGATCGATGACTTTCGCCATCTTCGGGATGCGCTTCTTGTTCCATGCCCAGACCTTCGGGGAAATATAATAGTAGACCTTCACCCCGCGCTTCTTTAGCTCGGCGGCCAGTCGCAGGTTGAAGCCGGGATAGTCGACGAGCAGCGCAGCATCCGGTTTGCGCTGATCGACTTCATCGAGCACCTGCTTTAGAACGCTTTTGAAAAACCGGTAGTGCCTGGCAACCTCGACAATGCCCATCACCGACATCCGGTCGGTGTGCTGCAGCAACTCGACACCCTCGGCGCGCAGGTCGTCGCCGCCGATGCCCCAGAACGTGGTTTCCGGAGAGCGGCTTTTCACCTCTTGCACCACCTTCGCGGCATGCAGATCGCCCGACACCTCCCCCGCCACAACTAGAATCGATTTCTTCATGATGGAACCACGAAAGACACGAACCACACGAAAATTCAACAGAATTACCCTTTCGTGTATTTGGTGTATTTCGTGGTTATTCCTCTTCTGTGGTTTCCACGGCCACGAAGGCCATGTTGTATTGGTCGGCGAGGGCAATGAGTTTTTCCTTTTCGAGCAGGATGGTTTTTCCGGCTTCGACCGCGAGGCAGGAGACCTTCGCGCGTTTCATCACCTTGAACGTTTTGGCCCCAACCACTGGAATATCAAAGCGCATGTCGTGCCCGACCTTGGGAACCTTCACGATCACGGTGCCAGCCTTGCCGACTTTTCCCGCGCGCTTGATGGTTTGGTTGGTTCCCTCCCACGCCTCGACGGCAATAATGGTTCCATCCTTGATGGCGACCGTCTGGCCAATCTCGAATTCACTGGTGCCTTTCACCAGTTTGAGTCCCAGCTCGATGTCGGACTGCTCGCGCTCCGTCGGCGCACGGCGACTGAGCTGCCCGGCTTCCGGCGTGTAGCATTCCATGAACGCATTGCCCGGAAGCACCTTGATGCCGAGCTTTTCGATTTCATCCGCAACCGTCCCGTAGATGGTATGGGCATTGCGGGTCTCCAGCGACCGGTATAGATCCTTCGCCAGTTTATCCAGCCGAAGGTGGAAAACGTTATGCATCCCGATCTGGCCAACCATCACCGCATGCTTGACCCCGGTGGATTCGAGCGTATCGAGCAGGAGCCGCATGCTACCCAGCGGCACCCAATGGACTTCGTCGGCCAGCGCAACGAGATCCCGTTGCGTTTCGCCCTTGAAGCCCAGCACGACGATGCGTTTGACGCCGGCCTTTCGCGCCGCCTTCGCCAGCATCCGCGGGTACGCATCCCGACCTGCGATAATGATGAGTGATTCAGGAATTTCCGTGTTCATATCGAGGGGGATCATGCCAGATATCCACACCCCTCTCCAACCCTTTTTCCGGGGATGGGAAATCAAACAAGGGCAGGCTGAAAAGCCTGCCCCACATGCTAAAACTCAAATACCGCGCGGCCGCTGACGGCGTAGGCGGAATAGTCTTCGCCGAAACGCCCATCGACATCGAAGACAAGGTCGAGTTCGTCGTTGAAGCGGCAGGAAATTCCAAGGCCGGCTTCGAACACGTTTTCGAGCGGCGCGGGCATGAAGAAGTGGTACTGCCCTCCCCCGCTGGAGATCGTGTAGTCGAGCGAGTCGACATCGGTGTTGAACTCGTGCAGCCAGTAGAGGCGCACCTCGGGTTTGACCACCGCAATGTCGTACTCCTGCTGGAAGGCAAAGGTGGCGCCCAGGCTGGAGAGGTAGCTACTGCGATCATAGGAAGCTACCTCGCGGGCAAGGTAGGTCGACTCCTCGGTGTAGCCTTCTTGGTTGTAGTAGCTCCAGAGCAGCGAGGCCTGCGGCGTGAAGAGGAAGCGGCCGTCGTTCAGCTTCATTTCCTTTCCGCCGCCAAAGTAGAAGGCATAGTTTTTGGCATCGTAATCGGTGGTATTGGCAAAGGCGGTTCCGGAACGCTGGTCGATCTTGCTACGACCATAGGCCATGTTGAGATCGCCGAACCAGTCCTCCGTCCCCCACGAGGCATAGAGCACGCCATAGCCGGTCTTGGCATTGCTGGCGTCGCCATCGTCCTGCTTGATATCCGAGCGGACATAGCCGCCAGCCACGCCGATGAGTGCGTCTCCCTCGATCCGATCCGCTCCAACGAGCGTGCCATGGATATTGTGCTCATAGCCAGAGAAGCCGCCTTGCGCCGAACGATCCGCCCACACACCATACGGCTTGACCCAGCCCTGCCAGCCTTGGCCGGAACGGTGCGGCCCGGCCGCGCCATCCGGCGCAGCCGCCGGTTGATGGCGGGTGATGTGCTTCTTGATTTCGCCTAGGCCTTCGGTCATGCCCTGGACATGCTCATAGCTTGGTGCGCCGCGCTCGTAACACTGGGTGAGCTGCGCATTCTGCTGGGCGGACGACATCCCGTTGAGCAAATTGATCTGCGCCGCTGCATTCGGATTCCCAAGCAGCGAAAGATTGTCGATCTCTTTCGCCAGACGGGCCATCATCGAGCCATCGGCAAAGCCCGCGCTGTCGGCCAAATACTTGCGGCCAACCAATCCATAAATATTCTGGCTAGCTTCCCACAGCAGCACATCCACCAGCGAGCCGTCTAGGTTGATCGCTTCGAGATCCAGCGCATTGGCATTGGTGACGCCGCCGACAATCAACGTGTCCGCCTCGACGATTAGGTTGGTGTAGAAGGTATCAAACTCCAGCACGCCGACGTTGCTGTGGTATTGCAGCGTCGCGCCCTCTTCAAACTCCGCAGTGCCGTCCACGCTCACCAGCGCATTCAGCGGCGCACCCGCCGCGTTGGTCTCCACACCGAAGCACAGTACCGAATCGGCATCCTGGTAGTAGTCGCCGCCCACTTCGATCCGGCTGCCCGGATCGAGGTTCACCACCGAAGCGTTCC
>DAOVNC010000298.1 GCA_030630445.1 Kiritimatiellales bacterium
CTCCTTTTCGGAGATTTGCTTAAGGTGGCTGCCGGGGTGGAAATTAAGGCGATCCAGCCCGAGTTGCTCGCACCGCTGCATTTCGTCAAGGAAGGCAGCGCGCGATTTTTCGAGCTTATCGGCCTCGGGATGGCCGAGGTTGATCAGGTAGCTGTCGTGGGGGAGGATGTGTTCCGGCGCGAAGCCGTTGTCCTCGCAATTCTTTTTGAAGGCGTCGATGTTTTCCGCCGTTAGTGGTTTGCCGACCCATTGCCGCTGGTTCTTGGTGAACAGCGCAAAGGCGGTTGCCCCGATTTCCGCCGCGTTCAGCGGTGCGTTCTCCACTCCACCGCTGGTGCTCACATGTGCTCCGATTCGTTTCATGAAATTTCTCCGGTTTGGCAATGACCGCCTTTTAAAGCACATCCGGGGTCTGGAAAAAAGCATGATTGGGTGATAAACAGAAGGGGAGCGGGGCCGAAAGTTCGCAATTCATGCCGAACGGCCGGAAACAGGATAGTTGAAGGCGCATATTTTCGCACTTTTTAATTGTGTACTTAATCGGTCATATTTAAATTGAACCCACTATCAAACGAAGGAACTGAACCATGGCCACAAATAATAACGATGCGGAAAATACCGATCTTGAAAAGCAGGACTGGCTCGACGCACTTGACGAGTTGCTGGAAACCGAAGGGGAGGATCGGGTCAAAGATATCCTGCACGACCTTCAGGTGAACGCGCACCGCAAGGGGGTGCGGTTGCCGTTTTCTGCCAACACCCCCTACATTAACACCATTCCGCTCGACGACCAGCCCGCGTATCCGGGCGACCGCGAAATGGAGCGCCGCATCAAAAGCCTGATCCGCTGGAATGCCATGGCCATGGTGGTGCGTGCCAATCGCGAAGAGGATGGCATAGGCGGCCACATCTCCAGCTACCAATCCATCGCTACCCTGTATGAAGTAGGCTTCAATCATTTCTTCCGCGGCCGCACCGAGGACTTCCCGGGCGACCTCGTGTATTTCCAAGGGCATTCCTCGCCCGGCGTCTATGCCCGCGCCTTTCTCGAAGGCCGCATCCCAGCGGAGCAGCTCGGCAACTTCCGGCACGAGCTGCACGACACCCCCGGCCTCTCCTCCTATCCGCACCCGTGGCTGATGCCCGACTTCTGGCAGTTCCCGACCGTCTCCATGGGGCTCGGCCCGATCACCGCCATCTACCACGCGCGCTTCATCAAATATCTTGAAGACCGCGGCCTGCGCGAACCCGCCGGCCAGCGCATTTGGGCGTTCCTCGGCGACGGCGAAACCGACGAACCCGAAACGCTCGGTGCCATCACGCTGGCTTCGCGCGAAAAACTCGACAACCTCACCTTCGTCGTCAACTGCAACCTCCAGCGTCTTGACGGTCCCGTGCGCGGCAACGGCAAGATTATCCAGGAACTGGAAGCCGCGTTCCGCGGCGCGGGCTGGAATGTCATCAAAGTAATCTGGGGCGACGACTGGGATCCGTTGCTTGAAAAAGACCGCGATGGCGCCCTCGTCAGGCTCATGGGCGAAGTGGTCGACGGCCAATACCAGAAATACACGGTCGAAGACGCCCAGTATGTCCGCGAACATTTCTTCAACGCCGACCCGCAGGTGGCCAAGCTGGCCGAACATCTCTCCGACACGCAGATCAAGCGGATGCGGCGCGGTGGGCACGATCCCGAAAAAGTCTACGCCGCATACAAGTCGGCCACCGAAACCAAGGGGCGGCCGACGGTGATCCTCGCCAAAACGGTCAAGGGCTACGGCCTCGGTGCGGCCGGGGAAGGGCAGAACATTACCCACTCGCAGAAAAAAATGGGGGAGGAGTCGCTGCGTGAATTCCGCACCCGCTTCGGCCTGCCGATTTCCGACGAAGAAATCGACCGTATACCGTTCTACCGTCCACCGGAAGACAGCCCGGAAATGAAATATCTCATGGAACGCCGCGGCGAACTTGGCGGCTGCGTGCCGACCCGTCGTACGGAATACACCCCGGTTGAAATGCCGGCCGATAAGATCTTTCAGGAATTCAATACTGGATCCGATCGCCCGGTTTCCACCACGATGGCTTTCGTGCGTGTGCTTTCCAAGCTGCTCTCCGACCAAAGCGTCGGCAAGCTGATCGTACCGATCGTTCCCGACGAAGCCCGCACCTTCGGCATGGACGCACTCTTTCGCCAAGTGGGTATCTACGCCCACTCCGGCCAGCTCTACGAGCCGGTCGACGCCGACAACCTGCTCTACTACAAGGAAGCCAAGGATGGCCAGATCCTCGAAGAGGGGATCACCGAAGCTGGTGCGTTTTCCTCGTTCATTGCGGCGGGCACGGCCTATTCCAACCACGGCATCAACACGATTCCGTTCTACACCTACTACTCCATGTTCGGCTTCCAGCGCATTGCCGACCTCGCCTGGCTCGCGGGCGATTCGCGCTGCAAGGGATTCCTGATGGGTGCCACCGCCGGCCGCACCACGCTTGCCGGCGAAGGCCTGCAACATCAGGACGGCCACAGCCACGTCATGGCGCTGACGATCCCGAACATGGTGGCCTACGACCCGGCCTACGCCTACGAGTTGGCGGTTATCATCAAAGAGGGCATCCACCGCATGTATGTCGAAAATGAGCAGATTTTCTACTACATTACGCTGCTCAACGACAACTACGCGCAGCCCGCCATGCCGGAGGGATGCGAAGCGGGCATTCTTAAAGGCCTGTACAAATTCCAAAGTTCGGAAAATGCGCAAGCGCAGATACTGGGTAGTGGAGCCATCTTGCCGCAGGCCGTCAAAGCGGCCGGACTGTTGAAGAAAACGTATGGTGTCGAAACCAACGTATGGTCGGTTACGAGCTACAAGAACCTGATCAACGACGCGCTCGACGCTGAACGCGAAACCGTTCGCAACACCAAAGCAACGAAAGCCTATATCACCGAATGCCTTGAAAACGAAA
Organism: Kiritimatiellales bacterium; assembly: GCA_030630445.1. GTDB lineage: Bacteria > Verrucomicrobiota > Kiritimatiellia > Kiritimatiellales > Pontiellaceae > Pontiella. The sequence continues at coordinate 2,962 of DAOVNC010000298.1, forward strand.
CGGGGCCGGTGATTGCTGCATCCGACTATATGAAACTGCTCCCGGCATCGCTGTCCAACTGTGTTCCGGGCGGGATCGTCTCGTTGGGTACCGACGGTTTTGGACGAAGCGACGGGCGCCGCGCGCTACGCAAGCACTTCGAGGTTGACTTCAACGCCATTGCCTGGACCGTACTTTCATCGTTGGCGGCTAGGGGCGAATTTGACAAAATGGAACTGGAAAAAGCCCGCAAGGACCTGGGCATTGATTCCGATAAACCCAATCCGGTAGGAGAGTAGACCATGGCATTTGAATTCAAACTTCCAGAGCTTGGAGAAAATATTGAGTCCGGCGATGTCGTGAACATCCTCGTTGCCGTTGGAGATGCCGTTGCCGAAGGGCAATCCATCCTCGAAATCGAAGCCGGCAAGGCCAGCATGGAAATCCCATCGCCCGCCGCCGGAACCATTGCCGCCATCCACGTTGCCCAAGGCGCTACGGTTGCCGTCGGCCAGCTAGCCTTCACCATCGAAGGCGGCATGGCGGCCCCCGCGCCCTCGGACGAACCCAAGGCCGAGCCGGAAGCTCTTGCACCTGTTGCCGAAGTGCCCGCGCCCGTGGCGAAAGAAGCCCCGGTTCCGGCACCTGCTCCGATTCCGGATCCCGTGCAAGCTTCCGCCGGGAAAGCGGTTTCCGCCGCTCCGAACGTGCGTCGCTTGGCGCGCGAGCTGGGCGTCGATATCCATGATGTAGTGCCCGCGACATCCGGCGGTCGGATTAGCCTCGAAGACGTAAAGAAATTTGCGAAAGAAAACCTGGAAGGCGGTGGAGGCACCAAGCGAAATACGAGTTCGCCAGGGGCCGTGCGAATCGAAAAAATGAGCCAGATCCGCAAGGCGACCATGGTGCACATGACGCATTGCTGGACCACCATCCCGCACGTCACCCAGCACGACATGGCCGACATCACCAAACTCGAAGAACTGCGCAAGCGCTTCGCCCCCAAGGCCGAGGCCGTTGGCACCAAGCTAACCATCACCGCTATCCTTGTGAAGGTCGTTGCCGCCGCGCTGAAGGTGTATCCCAAGTTTAACTGCAGCATCGATCCGGAAAAATCCGAGATCCTCTACAGGGATTTCTACAACATCGGCATTGCCGTCGACACCGAGAAGGGCCTGATGGTTCCCGTGATCCCGGATGCCGACCAGAAAAACATGGTCGATATCGCGCAGGATCTCGGCGGGATTGCCAAGAAGGCGCGCGAAGGGCAGATCAGTCTCGCCGACATGCAGGGCGGCACCTTCACCATCACCAACCTCGGAGGGATTGGCGGCTCGTTCTTTACGCCCATCGTTAATTCACCCGAAGTGGCGATTCTTGGTGTGGGCCGAGCCATCATGGATCCATGCGTTGGGAAGAACGAGCTGTGCGCGCCGCGCCTGCGGATGCCGCTCTCGCTCTCCTACGACCACCGCATCATCGACGGTGCCGACGGCGCGCGCTTCCTTCGCTGGATCGTCGAGGCCATCGAAGAGCCGATGCTCATTTCGCTGGAGGGATAAATTGCATCTCCAGCATGGATGTGGAAGATAATGGCCATGGATTCAA
>DAOVNC010000007.1 GCA_030630445.1 Kiritimatiellales bacterium
GAGACTCGACCGCTGCCCCGACGACTTCACGATCGATGTGGTGTGCGGCACAAACCGGAGGCTGCAGAAGCAGTTGGTGAGGCACCGGCACAAGTTCAAGCACCGCATCCGGATCAGGGGCTATGTCCGCAACGCGGTTGCGCTGATGTACCGCTCGGATCTCATGCTCACCAAACCCGGGGGCATGACGTTGGCGGAGGCCATCTGCGCCGGTGTTCCGCTCCTTCTTGTGCATCCCCTGCCGGGACAGGAAAAGGGGAATGCCGAAGTGCTGGTGCACCATGGCGCCGCGTTGCACATCAAGAACGAATATGATGTGACCCGCAGCGTCACGACCCTGTTGAACAACCCGAAACTTCCAATGATGATGCGGGAGAAGGCGCTGGCCCTCGCGCGCCCGGATGCCGCCGACCGGATTGTCCGGCATGTGCTCGACCTCGCTTCGGAACGGGAATCCGCATGAACGATCTATTCTTCTACCGCACCGTCAGCCTGCTGGCCGCGATCCTGCCGCGCCGCGCCGCATACGCGACCGCGAAAGCCGCCTCCGCCTGGGCCTACCGCAATCGCCACACCGTTCGCCAAGCTTTAGAGGCGAATCTTCGCATCGTTCTCGAGGCCTGCGGAGTTGCCGTACCGGAATGCGAGCTTGAGCAGATGGTGCGCAGAAACTTCGACAATTTCGGCAAGTACGTGGTTGACTTCTTCCAGATGGGCCGGCTTTCCCCCGAGGCGCTGGACCGGATGGTGACGGTGGAGCACATTGAGTACCTCGCACAATGCCGCCGCATGGAAAAGGGCATCATCGTCCTAGGTGCCCACCTCGGCAATTGGGAGTTGGGCGCAAACGTACTGGAGCGGTATGGGTGCCGGATTGCCGCCGTGGTTCGGCCTCAGCCCACCGCCAGGCTCGATGCTTTGTTCCAGTCGCGGCGTGCTGGCCGGGGAATCCATGTTCTTCCAATGGGCGGCGGTGCAAGCCCGGTGCCCGCCATGCTGAAGCGCGGCGAACTCGTCGCGCTGCTGGGCGATCTGGATTTTTCCGCCAAGCAGCGCCGGACACCGTTCTTCGGCAAACCTGCGCGGTTGCCCTGGGGACCTGCGGTGCTCGCGGCTCGAACCGGCGCCCCGATCCTTCCGGCGTTTGTGCTGCGCGAGGCGGACGAGACGTTCCGGTTTTGCCTTTACCCACCCATCATGCCCGATCAATTCCAGTCTATCGACGCCATCCAGGAACGCATATGCTCTGTTCTGGAAGAGGTGATCGGGAACCATCCCGACCAGTGGTTTGCCTTTGATCCGTTGTGGTAGCAAGACGGGAAATTTCCAGTTATTTGGAGGAGAATGTTGGATGCGTCGTGCCATGTCTTTTCGATCTTGTCGAACAGCACCACGCAATATGGTTTGCGCCGCATGGCGGTTTTCTAGTCGTCCCTGTCTACCTTGATGTGGCGCTTGAGGAAGGCGGCAAACGAATCGGCCAGGCTGTACATGAGCGGAACGAGGATGAGCGTGAGCAGGGTGGAGACGGCGAGGCCGAAGATGACCGCAATCGCCATGGGCGCCCACCAAGCGGAGGTCGCGCCACCGACCGAAAAGCGAAAGGTATGCACGTCGAAGCTGAAGCCCACGGCCATCGGGAACAGCCCGAGGATGGTGGTGATGGCCGTCAGCATAACCGGGCGCAGGCGCAGGCGGCCGGCATGCACGACGGCCTCGGCGGTATCCATCCCTTTTTTCTTCATCTGGTTGATGCAGTCGACAAGCACGATGGCATTGTTCACCACGATGCCGGCGAGACTGATGATCCCGACGCCGGTCATGATAATGCTGAAGTTCATCCGCGTGAGCAACAGCCCCCACATGACGCCGATGATCGAGAGCACGATGGAGAGCAGGATGACGAAGGGCAGCAGCACCGAGTTGAACTGGAACACCAGCACCACGAGAATGCCGGCCAGCGCAAGGAGGAACGCCTTGAGTAAAAACGAGGACGATTCCTGCTGATCCTCCTTGTCGCCGGTATATTCGATGCGGTAGCCCGGCGGCAGCTCCATTTTCCCGACGATGGGAACGATGTCGGCCAGCAGCTCGTTGGATTCGCGTCCATCCTTGTTCCCTGAAACGGTGATGATGCGTTTCTGGTTTTTGCGGCGGATGATACCGCGTCCGGCGGTATACTTGAATTCGCCGAGCGAGGAGAGCGGCACGGGGCTGGCATCCTGGACGGGGATGTAGATTTCGTCGAGCAGGTTGAACTGTTCGCGGCTGGGGCGGGGGAGGCGCACGGTAATGTCGAACTCGTCCTCGCCTGCGCGAAACTTGCGGTGCGACTCGGTGCCATAGATGGACGTGCGCAGGAAGAAGCCAATCGTTTCGGTATCCAGCCCCAGCACGCCGGCGCGCTTGCGGTCGACGATGAACTGCAGCTCCGGCAGGGCGCCTTCATAGTCCGAGCGCAGGTCGACCAGTCCGGGAATGTGGCTGATGCTTCGCTTGATCTCGGTGGCGATGTCGTTGAGCTGCCCAAGGTCCTCGCCGGAGATTTCGATGTTGACCGGCGGTTGCTGCGGCGGGCCTTCCTCAAGTTGCTCCACCTTGATCTCCGCGCCGGGAACCTTGCCGATGGCCTCGCGGAAGGCTTGGATCAAATCCGCCGTGCTGCCGGTCCGCTCCTTTTCATCGACAAACTTGATGTACAGCGATCCCAGATAGGTGCCGCCGCTGCCCTGCATAAACTCGCTTCCCATGCCTTGGCCCACGCTGGCCAGAATAAACTCGATATCGTCGAACCCCTCGATGGTCTCCTCGATATGCTTGACGGCAAGATCGGTCTTTTCGATGGCGGTGCCTTCGGGGTAGCGGATCTCGATCTGGGCGGCGCGCGGTTCGGTGTCGACAAACAGCTGGACGCCCTTGCCGAAGCGCCCGTAGAGCTGGGAACTGAGAACGAGAAAAAGCAGGCTGATGAGCACCAGTACGCCGCGGTGTTTCAATGCGCTGCGCAGCAGGGCTTCGTAGGCGCGGATAAATGGATGGAACTCCGTTTGGGCATCGTCGAAGTTGTGCTTGCCTTTCTTGATCAGCACCGAGCAGATCGCCGGGTTGACCACGAGTGCAACAAACAGCGACGAGCTAAGCGTGATGATCAGCGTGCGCGGAATGTAGCTCATGAATTCGCCGATGATGTCCGGCCAGAAGAGCAACGGCGAAAACGCGGCAAGCGTGGTGAGCGTGGAGGTGGCGACCGGCCAGGCCACCTCGGCTGCGCCGCGCTGGGCGGCCTCCATGCGCGACAAGCCCTCGCAATGGAGCCGGTAGATGTTTTCGACAATCACAATACCGTTGTCCACCAGCATGCCGACCGCGAGGATCAGCGCAAAGAGCACCACCATGTTCATCGTGATGCCGAGCAGCGACATGATAGTGAACGACAACAGCATCGAGAAGGGGATCGCCAGCCCGACAAAGAGGCTGTTGCGCCTGCCCATGAAGATCAGCAGCACGACGATGACCAGGAAAAAACCGGTGACAATATTGTTTTCCAGCTCGGCAAGCATGTCGCGGATATCCTTCGAATCGTCCTGCACGATCGTGATCTTGATGTCCTGCGGCAGCTTGGCGGGGTCGATGTATTGCTTGATTTCGTCGATCAACTGGACCGAGTTTTCTCCGGCGCGCTTGAGGACTTCGATCGAGACGGCGGTTTCGCCGTTGATGCGCGAAAGGGTTTCGAGATCCTTGTAGGTATCGGTGACGTCGGCAATGTCGCGCAGGTAGACCGGGTGGCCCGCACGCTGCACCACCACCAGGTCGCGCAGGTCGGAGGGCAGGGTGAACTCGCCGGGTACGCGCACCTGCACCTTGTTCTGGTCGACCTCGAGCATCCCGGCGGAGACCGTCACGTTTTCCTTGGCGATCAGCGCGACGACGTCGGCCAGCGGAATGTTGTAGGCCACCAGGCGGGGCAGGTCGAATTCGATGCGGATTTCGCGCTCGCGCGTGCCGACGATGCGCGCTTCGCGCACGCCCGAAACCGTTTCGATCTCGTCCTGCAGAAACTCGGCGATGCTCTTGAGGCGCGACAATTCGGGATCGCCGGAAATGGCGAAGCGCATGATCGGAATGTCGGTGCTGAAATTGAGCCCTTCGACGACCGGCTCGTCGAGATCCTGCGGCAGGTCGGGGCGGGCTAGGTCGATCTTGTCCTTCACCCGCTGGATAGCGGTATCGACATCGACGCCTGCGAGATATTCGATGGAGAATACCGCAACGCTGTCGGACGCCATTGCCGAGATGGTCTTGATGTTGCCGAGTTCGTTGAGGCGCTTTTCGATCGGGATCACGATCAGGTTTTCCATCTCCTCGGGCGCGGTGCCGGGATAGATGATGGTGGTGAATACCTTCGGAATCGTGATGTCCGGCGAACCTTCGCGCGGCAGCGTGCGGTACGATGCAATGCCCATGATGACGAGCACCGCCATGAAGACGAAGACCGCCGTGCGGAACTTGATGGCATAGTGGGTCAGGATCATTTTGCGGTTTCCGGTTCCATGGTTTCAAGAAGCTGTCCGTCGCTCAACGTACGGTTGCCTTCGACCACGACTTGGTCGCCCGTTTCCAGTCCTTGGGAAATGAGCGCGCGATCGCGGGTAATGTTTTCGATCTGCACCTTGCGGCGCACGGCGTGGCCATTCTTGACCAGATAGACAATGTGGTCGCCCTTGGAGGGGAGCACCGCCGCCATCGGCAGCGAAACCATGTTGCGGCTGATGCCCCGGTGGAACTCGATCTGGGCAATCATGCCCGGACGCAGGATGCCGTCGGCGTTGCCGACGGCCAGCTCGGCGCGGAAGCTGTTGTTGCGTTCGTCTGCCTGTGCCGCGACGAAGGAGACCTTGCCCTCGAACACGCGGTCGGGCAGGGGCTGGACGGTGAAGGCGATGCGGTCTCCGGATTGGATGGAATAGATATCTTTTTCCGGAATCTGGATCATCACTTTGACGGTGGCGTGGTCGACCACCTGGAAGACGGGCGTGCCGGGTTGGACATATTCGCCGGCCTCTACGAAACGATCGTTGATGGTTCCCGTGATTGGAGAAACCACGCGGCACAGTTCGATATTGATGCTGGCCGCTTCAAGCATGCTCGATGCCGTGACGGAGTCCTTTTCGATACGGTCGTACTCATTGCTCGCCACCGCCCCGGCCTGCTGCAACGTCTTGAAGCGGTCGAAGTTTTTCCCGGCATCGCGCGCGGCAATTTCGGCCTGCTTCAGGCTCGCCTGCCAGATGCGGTCGTCGATCTGCAATAGCAGCTGTCCCTTTTCAACACGGTCGCCGCGGTCGGCCATGAGTTTGACAATGCGCCCGGCCTTTTCGGCGGAAAGCGTGGCGTTCACATTGGCCTCGACGAGGGCAGGCAGATAGACGATGTCCGCGGTGTTGGTGAGGTGGACTTCAAGCGTGCTAACAGGTTGAGCATCTTCTTTCGTATCGACTTGTGTTCCTTTTTTTAGAATCTCAAGGAGAAAGGTGATTCTACCTTTCTTATATTCGTACTTCTTGTTTTTTGGAGGGGAGAAGAATGTCGATACAGACATAGCTATCGTAGTTAGCAATAAGAGTACTACTAGATATTTAAGCAGTAATTTGGTCGAGATCGGTTTCCTATTCATCTATGTACTCCTCAAGCAGGATGCCAATGGCATATTTCATTCCGGTGACGGCGTTCATGTATTCATGCAGGGCGATGAACCGCGCGAGCTGCGCATCGCTCAGTTCAAGGTTGGCCTGCGTGACCTCAAGGTTGGTGCCCATGCCGGCGTCGAAGCGGGCGCGGGCAATCTCCAGCGCGCGTTTGGCCAGCCCGATGCTTTCGGTGGTGGCATTGATGACCTCGGCGCTGTCGCGGCCGCGCAGCCAATGGGTGCGGATTTCGAGTTCGACGGTGCGCCGGAGGTCGATGTATTCATCCTCCTCGATGGCCATGTTGAGTTTGCTTTCGCTGACATTGGCGCGCCGGAAGCCGCCGTCGAACAGGTTCCAGCTGGCTCGCACGCCCGCGTTCCAGTGCTCCTGCCAGCCTTCGGCGGTGGAGCCGGGGATGAAGCTGTAGGGGTCGGGGTTGTAGTAGTTGTATCCGGCGACGAGGTCGACCCGGGGGTAGTAGTCGCTCTTTTGCTGGTTGATGTCTTCCTTGCGCAGCATGATGGCACTGGCTTTTTCCAATAGCTCCGGACGCTTCTGAAGGCCGAGCGCCAGTGCCGCATCGAGGTCGACGGCGACCGGAACGTAGTGCAGCGGATCGGACAGCTCAAACTCGCCGTCGTCGATGAAGGTTAGGTTGCGGAAGGCGATCTTTGCGAGGCTGAGCCTGTTCCTTGCCGCAATCAGCCGGGGTTCTTCATTGGACAATGAAACCTTTGCGCTCAGCCATGTAAATTCGGAGGCCGTGCCTGCCTTGTACTTCTGCCACGTGTCCGCCTCGAAATCCTTCAACTGCCGCACGGATTGCTCCAGCACCTCGACCTGCGCATGGGCCAGTTGGACTTCGTAGTAGCTAAAGGCAATGTCGCGCGCCTGGCTGGCTTGGATGCGCCGTTCCTGATCGGCGGTCAACTGCTGGTAGGCCTTGGAGGTGCGAATGGCCGAAACCGTGCGTCCGCCCGAAAAGATTTGCCAGGAGGCTTCGGCCCCCACGGCGCTGCTTCCGGAATCCGTCAGGTTTTCGGGATCGTAGAGCGAATAGTCGGCCACTCCCGTAAGTTTTGGCAGGGCGTCCGACAAGGCGCGCTTCTGCGTCGCCTTGGCAATCGCACGCACGCGCGCGGCGTTGGCCACCACCAGCGACCGCTTCAATCCGATGCGGACGCTTTCGTCGAGGGTATAGCTTTTGACCGGCTCCTGCGCCGGTGCGGAGAGGGCGGTGCCCGCCAGCACGAGTGCAATCGCTGTCAGCTTGCGACTATGCTCCAGGATTTTTTCCACCATCGCCTTATGCATTGCACGCTCCGCACCGGTGAGGCTGTCGTAGGTATTGCGGATTCCGGTCTTGCGGTTTTCAATCAGTTGGTTGATCAGCTTGGTGCCTTTCGGGGTGAGCGAAACATGGACGATCCTCCGGTCGGTGGTGCAGGGCACGCGCCGGATCAACCCGCTGCGGAACAGGCGGTTCAGCAAGGCCGAAGTCGACGACTTGCCGCGGTTCAAGGCCTTCGCCAATTCGTTGACCGTGAGCTGGGCGGCTTCGTTAATGTGGTGGAGCGCCCAGAATTGCGGCACCGAAATGTGTCCTTTGGATACTGCGCTGTCGTCCTCGCGCATGATCGACGAGATTAGTTCCGGCAGGGCCTCCGACATGAACTCGACAAACTGGTCTTTTGGAATAGTTTTCATAACGAATAGTTCGTATCACAAACTATTCATTCGGCCAAGAGGAATTGACCGTTTTTGGAATAAAAATAAAGGTTCATGACCCATTTCCGGGGAACCTTCTATGGATCCGGCAGGAAAATATTGAGACCCGTACCAGAGAAATTGATGGCCGCAAGAGAACACAAAGAACTCAAAGCACCATGGAGGGTTTCAAGGCATGTGCCAATGCCGTCTCGATGAAGCGCGGGCGGGCCGCAACCATTATCAATGAGGCCGGGGAGGTCGTTGGCCGGAGTATGTTCAGTCACCCATCTGGCTCTCGGATGTCGGCATGGAATTTGCCTTCGCACCAGCACATGGCGCCCCAGTCGTTGACGGTTGCGGTTTTCACGCCGCGCAGGGTCGGGGCGGTGGCTTTGAAGTTTGGGAATTCGGCGACGGCCTTGGCGATCATCTTTTGGAAGGATTCGATGTCAAAGTCGGTTAGGCTTTCATATTTACTGACCCCTTCCCGTTGACAAAACTGACCTCCTAAACTACACTCCACCCACGAGTTACATTTTTAGGGGCGCGTCCCCCAACTTGGCAGAAAAACGATTTCCTATCAAAATGTCCGCAATGAGAAAACAATTGACGGTAGCATTATTTGCAGCGATCAGCATGGGGAGCTCCACCCTGCTGGCAGCCTATCTTGTCGAGGTGGACACCGATGGCCTCGACAACGGCATCCTCCTATTCAGTTCGGACTTCGCATTCGGCGGTGACACGACCACGGCCTCTCAGAGTTCCCCGTCGGGCGCGATCGGCATGACCGGGGGCGACAGCATCTACGCGGGAAACGGGAGTTCCTCTCTCGATACCTACGTTTATACCTACGCGCCGGATTCCCAGGCCGATAATTTGATCTTTTGGGGGGGGGGAAGCCCTCGGGGACAGGAATTATGCGAGCGGAGCGACGGGGGGTGGAGCGGGAACCTATGCCGTCTACGCGACGTGGCCGAGAACGGACAATGTGAACGGCGGCCTCACGCACTACCAGATCGATACGGCCGGAGACAGCGTTTCCAGCTCGGTCGACCAGAACGGACCGGGGGGGGCGGGGGATGACGTGTTTTTTGGGAACGTCTGGGTCAAGATCGGCGAGATCGAGTACACCTCCGGATCGATCACCGTGATACAGACCCCCACGTTGGACACCTTCATCTCGATGCGGGCGGCGGGGGTGCTGTTCGAGCTCATGTCCGAGGAGTCGAACGAGGATTACACCGGCCCTCCCGGCCCGGTCGTCCTCTGGGAAGGGGCCAAGCAGGTTTTCGGCCTCGCCTTCGAGAGGGACAAGACGATGGCCCAGACCAACCACTATGCCGTGCTTCGCAGTACCGACCTGCTGGAGGAATGGGCCACCACCGACCTCAAGCTCTACTCGATCACCAACCTCGATGCCAACACCGAGCTGGTCACCTTCCGATCGATGACCCCGATGGCCGGTCAGGACCGCGAATTTCTCCGTGTCGAAACCTGGCCGAAGATGGATCCGAACGCGCCCAACTACGTTGCGATGACCTTCGATGATGGTCCCCACGCAACCCGCACCCCCGAGCTTCTCGATCACTTCCTGGCGCGCAACATCCGGGCCACCTTCTACTTGCTCGGCTCCAACGCCGAACTCCATCCGCAGGTAGTCCGGCGGATGATCAACGAGGGGCACGAACTCGGCAACCACACCATGACCCATCCCTACCTCACCACGCTCACCGACGAAGAAGTCATCGACGAGGTGGGCGGTTGTCACGATGCCGTGGCGGCGGCCGGGAATGTTCCGCCCGCCACCATGCGCCCCTCCTATGGCGACGTGAACCAGCATCTGAGAGATCTGTTCCTGAGCGAGTGGGGATACCCGACCGTGATGTGGGATATCGATCCCCTCGATTATAACACGTCCTTGACGGATCAGGAGGTGATCGACGCGGTCGTCGACGGCGTGGCGGACTGGTTCGACGCCGCTCCCGCCCCAACTTACGGCCCCATCATCCTCATGCACGACATCCACCAGCGGTCGGTCGACATCGTCCCAGCGATCGTGGACATGCTTATCGCTCAGGGATTTTCCTTCGTGACGGTCACCGAGTTGCTGGAACTCCAAGGCAATTGAACGCCGAGAAGACTCTTGGAATGGCGTCACTCCTCCTCGACCCGGTAGAATGCCTGGATCTCCGGCGGATTGTTGTCGACCAACGTGTCGGTTGACCCAGCCGGAGCAAAATTGCTGACTACGGCGTCGGGGGTAGCGAGCAGATCGGGCCAACGCACCAGTCGGTAGGTGGAATTTGTATCGAGGCCTTCCGTCGTCACTTCGAATCGATCTTCAAGAGTAAAGCCGAGGTTGATGATTGTCAGCGGGCCCACGCGGACGATACTGCTGTCTTCTGCGTCAATCAGTCCGCCATCCCAGCCCAATCGGTAATAATACACTGTTCCGAGGCCGCCGGATACCGTCACGACCACAGTGGCGATTCCGTCCGCTCCGGTGATAGCGGTGTATTCCTCCTCCATCCCATCGTCATCGGTATCGATGAAAAAGAACACGGTTTGCCCAGGGATGGGGGCACCGGTGCCGTTAAGCAGAATGGCCATCAGTGTGGCTTCGCCCGGAGTTTCGATCTGCACTTCCGCGGCGCTAAGGGTTGCTCCGTCGATCACATCTCCGATTCCGTTTTGATCGATGTCCTCTTGGTCTGGATTGGGAACTGTGGGAGCATTGTCGAGTTGCATGGCCAACGCATAGTCGCCCATGGTCATCACTTCGCCAGTGGCCTTGGCGTATTCGAGCAGGGTCAGCCATTTCGCCCAACGGTTGGGATCGACCATGTTGTTCTCGCGGTTAATGCCGCCGGGGGCGTTCGTACACGACACGAGGCGATCGAGATCGTTACAGTAGCGGGTGCTCCATTCGACCTCCTCGATCAGCCAGGTGTTGAGTCCGTTGGTCTGGGTGATGGATTGGAGAAATTCGAGATAGGACATTCCATCCGGGGCTTCTGGATCCACCTGCCGGTCGGCACTGGCGTGGAACATGCCGAACTGATCGATCATCTCGTGGTGCGACCCTTCGGGGCTGAAGAACGGTGCAAGCGAGCCGGATTCTTCAGCTATCGACGCGCTGAAGGCTAGGAAACCAAGCTGTGCGGTGGCTTCGCGGCTGATCGTGTCGGCGGTGTTGAACGGCGGCGCGTAGCTGATCAGCGGGTTGGCGGCGATGCTCCAATCGATCTTCGGCGCGGTGGCCGGGTCGACTCCGGAGTGGAGGATCCACTGGTCCTGCGCGTACTCGCCGAGCAGGGTCCGCTTCCCGATGCGCAGCAGCTGGTAGTTCTCCTCGAGGGTCAGTCCGGCGGACTCGCTGCTGTAGAAGTTGCGGTCCAGCATGTCCTTCCAATCGCCGAGCGGGGTGTTGTTGGCGTGGTAGATCCCGTGCTGGCTGATTTCGAGGTTCGGGTTGGCGATGCGGGCATTGATCCAGGTGATCGGGTCGGGGTCGGGATCCGAGTGCCACAGGAGCTTCGGGATCGTGACGAGGGTGAGCGGGCAATCCATGCCGCCGGCGAGGTCGGCCGGGACCTGGTAGCCGGCGGTCGCCGGATCGTCACCGAGTCCGTTGTAGCTGTCGAACTTGTGCACCTCCCACTCGACCGGGTCGAGGATGGCGGCGTCGGTGAAGGTCTGGACGAACTCGTTCTGGAACAAGCGGGACAGGGCGTCGATGCGGATGATGAAGTGGGTGTCGCTGCGCGACCAACGTACCTTTGCCGCCTTGGCTTTGGCGTAGAGGGCTGGGTCGAGCGGGCCGTCGGTCACGCCGTCGCCGTCGCTGTCGGTGTCGTTGAGCGGGTCGCTGGCGTCGCCGATTCCATCGCCATCGGAGTCGATCTGGTCGGCGTTGGGCACGAAAGGCGCATTGTCGGTGGCATCGGGAACACCGTCGTCGTTGTCGTCGTCGTCATCCGCCGGATCGCCGATGCCGTCGTGGTCGTTGTCGAGTTGGTCAAGGTGGTTGATCCCACCGTCGGTGTTCATGTCGATACGCGGCGCGTTGGCATGGAGCGGTGCATTGTCGATGTCGTCGATGATACCATCCCCGTCCGTGTCGGTCGTGTCGGGGAATAGCCCGTAGAGGTTGCCTTCAAAGTTGCCGAATACCACGTCGTCCGCGTCGTCATCGAGTGGATTGAGTTGGCCGGCGGCAAGGCCGCGGGCATCGGTGCCGGCACTGCCGATCTCACCTACCTTGGTGAATGCCGGTCGGCCTTCAGAATCGAATCCTTCGTGAACCCACAGAGAGATCGCACCATCGTTTGTTCCGGCGTTGCCGCTCAGGATGTCGAGCAGGCCGTCGCCGTTGACATCCGCCAGCGCCAGCGGCATGCCTTCGTTGAATGAGGTGGAATCGAGCCGGTCGTAGGCGAAAGGACGCGTCTCGATCCGGTTGAAGCGGATTGGGCTGAAGCTGCCACTCCCATTGTTCTGGTAGATGTAGAGATAATGCGCCTTGTCGCCCACCAACAGATCGGGAAAGCCATCACCGGTGACATCGCCGAGGGCTAATCCATAGGCGTGTAGGTAAAGGTTCGGTGGATAATACGGTGGATTTTCCTCGCTGAGTGTCGCAACGCCCTGGTCGATGACTTCGGAAACGAAGGTGAGCGGATTTCCCTGGGCGGCTTGGTTGCGCCACAGCAGGATGTCGGCGCTACTGTCAGCCCCTGTTCCAATGCGCTCACCGCTTACCAGGTCAAGGTCGCCATCGTCATCGACATCACCGGCGGCGAGGCTCATCGGGTCAAGGCCGGCCTCGCCGATTTTGATTCCAGACTGGGGGAATCCGGTCGATTGGAAAGTGCCGTTGCTATTTCCTAGATAGAGGTGGAGGTGGCCTTCGTAGATATACGGAGAGTTGGTCGGGTTGTCGCCACCCGTTCGGGCGAGCACGAAGTCGGCATAGCCATCGCCGCTGAAATCGCCGGCGGCCAGCGAGTAGGCGTCGTGGTAGGATTGGTTGATCGCTATGCCGTTGTTGGTATAGGTGCCGTCGCCGGCACCGAGATAGAGATGGATATCGCCGAAGGTGTCGCCAGAAATGATGTCGGATTTTCCGTCGTTGTTGAAATCGGCCAAGGCGAGGCCAAACGCTCGGCTACGGTCATCGCCGGCTCCGTCGATGGTGCCGACGAGCACTTGGTCGAAGCCGGGTTGCAGTACACTGCCCGGCGCTGTTCCCGCCAGCAATAGCAGCGCCGCAAGCCCGGCGGGGATGCAGACGCGCGGGACATCCTGACTGCGGCGGAGGGAACGGTTGTGTCGGACGGCGGTACTGTTGGACTTTGTAGTAATTTTAATGGGTTGCCCCCCATGAATCATTGGGCCGCACCACGTATTCCAGAGGAGTCGCCACAACAGCCCCGCCGATCGCCCTGCGGCCATCGGAAAATTTTGCCGAGCAAGGAATTTAACCAGCAGTCCGTTTTCCCTAGGGCATCAGGCGACGGCGTGCCCACACCAAAGCGAAGCCGAATCCCAGCATGGCCAGAACCGTTGGCTCGGGGATCGGGGCAACGTATTCGAACATGATGCCCGAAGCGCGCATGGAGACAAAACCTGTAGTTTCAGGCGTCATGGTGACGGCGACCGTGTCGGTGTTGTTGGTGAGGCCGACACTGCCTAACAATTCCCAACGGCCAATATTCGCTCCGGTAACGGAATTCGTTGCATTCTGGTTAATGCTCTCGGTGATTTCGAGGCCACCGTTAACAAAAACATCGTAGGTGGTCAGACCGCCGCTAACGTTTGGATTTGCGGGATGGATTCGGTAAACATTGTAGATGCCGGCATCACCGCCGCTGAGCCCGGTAGATTGCAGGTTCTGCGGTAGATTGAAGTCTGTATTCTCGGCGAACACCGTATTGTCGGCGTCGGAAATGGGCGAGTAGGTGAACGTGTATTGGTCAAGATTAGGGGCAAGGGTGTCACCGCCATACGCATGCCTGAGGGTGAAGAAGGTGGCGGGGGAGTCCGATGTAGCCGGTAGCTGCCCGCCGCTGGCGTTCCCGTACGACGCGGCCGTCCCGCCCGCTCCGGTGTAGGTGAAATTGCCCTCTCCGAGCCTGCCAGCGGCATCGCTGGCTTCGATGATATACGATGCGAGGGTAGTGTGGGCTGCGAGCAGGGTGATCAGTACAATCGCACTACAGACACGGGGAGCGAGTTCTTTCATGATCGATTACCTCCAATTAACGTGGAATTAATAATTAGCACTCAGCATCGAGCATCGTACTAGTTCAAACAACCAACCTAGGTAACCCAATATCCATTCCCGAAATATTTGTCAACTAAAATTCATGTTTTTTACGCAAAGGGTAGACTGTAAATTAAAATGCCCACTTTGGAGGAATAGTGCCCCATGCCAAAAAGAACCTTTCTTCATTCACCACAAACAAAGGAAAGGAGCATGGGCATGTCGAACGGGTCAGTCCCGCAGTCTAGTAATCGAGGAAAAACCAACGACAAACCCACCTCCCCGGGGCGCAGAGGGTGGAGGCGGCTCTGAATCTTCCAACTGATGAGCGGTAATGCAACATCCCCTCCTGCACGGTCCGAAAACTAATCCGGAGCGGAAATGACTAAAAAAACCGCCCTTGCCCCCGTCTTTTGGGGAGAGCAAAAAATCAGCCGACTACCTTTCAGTAATCGGCTGAAGTTGGTAGCGGGGCTCGGATTGCTGCGCCTCTTAATAGGGGGACTGGCGCGATATTATACCCGATCGGGCCGCTTGCAAAACCTCCGAGTTTTGCGCGGAAGTTATCGGTTAATTGTTATTGGTTATCATCGTAAAACATTGCAGGGGTTCGTGTTGAACCTGATAACCAATAACTGATAACTATAGACTGGAACGCGAAACCGGAGGTTTTGCAAGTTCCTCGATCAGTAAAATTTTGATCAGAATTCGATTGTTATACCCGAGCGGGGTTAGTATAAGCTTTGGGAATTAACTTATACCCGATGGGGGTGATATGACTGATTCGCTGATAAAATTCATAAAGGAACGCCGACGTTTAGTGGGGCTAACGCAGAAGGATCTTGCCGACCGGGCCGGGGTTGGCTTGCGCTTTATTCGCGATATGGAGCAAGGTAAGGCGTCGCTGCGGTTGGACAAGGTAAACCAGGTGCTTGCATTGTTCGGTCATCGAATGGAACCCATTGCTTTCCGCATGGAGGTGGATCATGAGGTGGGCTGAAGTCCATATGCAAGGCTGTTTGGCTGGAGTACTGGAGGAACAGGACAACGGCTATGTGTTTTTCTATTCGCCGGATTACCTCAATCTCAACGGCGCCGTGGCCATCAGTTTGTCGCTTCCTCTCCAGTCGGATCCTTTCGAGGATAAGCGTTTGTTCCCGTTTTTCGATGGATTGATTCCGGAGGGATGGCTATTGGATATCGCAGAGCATACTTGGAAGCTCAATCCGCGCGACCGTATGGGATTGCTGCTGGCCTGCTGTCGCGACTGTATTGGCGCGGTATCCATTGTGCCCATGGAGGAATCAAATGAATGAGTCGACTTGTCACATATGCCTCCAACCTATGGAAAACATGGAAGGGCTCTATCATGGTTCCTGCTGCAAGAAACTGTTTGGAACCAACCAAACGCCTGAATTTCCCTATGCATGGAATGAATTGAATGAATTGGCTGAAAAGATTGTCCGGCAGCATGTCGCGGTTCCCGGCGTACAACCCAAGCTTTCAATGCATCTCGAGCGGGGTGGAAGACGGAAGAATTCAAAATTGACATTGGTTGGATTGGAAGGTGGATATATCCTCAAGCCACCAGTGGCTCAATATCCTGAAATGTCGGAGCTTGAACATGTGACCATGCGCATGGCCAGATGTATCGGCATTGCAACGGCCGAATGCGGGTTGATTGCGTTGAATGATGGCCAGCTGGCCTTCATCACCAAGCGTATGGATCGGGATGGGAACGATAAGCTTCATATGGAGGATATGTGCCAGCTTACTGATCGGTTGACCGAGCAAAAATACCGAGGCTCCATGGAGCAGGTTGGCAAGGTTGTTCTTCGCTATTGCGACAATTCCCTGTTTGATGCCCTTCGGTTTTTCGAGGTGGCCGTCTTCTGCTTTCTGACCGGCAATTCGGATATGCACCTGAAAAACTTTTCGTTGCTTTATCAACCGGGAGGTACGGTTGAACTGTCACCAGCCTACGACCTGCTTCCAACTCAATTACTGTTGCCTGAGGATGAAGAAGAATCAGCACTCACAGTGAATGGACGTAAAAATCGCCTAGGACGTAATGACTTCATACGTCTGGCAGAATCCCTACGACTAACCGAAAAGCAGGCATCCAATACCTTCGACCGTATTTCCGCCCATCTTGATGCCTCCCTCCAAACCATGGAAAAGGGATTTTGCAGTATCGAGATGAAGGAGCGCTACACGGCGTTGATCCAAATGAGAGCCAACCGACTTGAGCTGTAGTCGCGCTTCAGCTCATACAAAAAGGTGTCTGTTTGTCGGGGAATGACCCAATCCAGATTATTTTCCATGGCCGGTATCGTTTGGTAGAAGGTGTTGATCCGGCATTATGCCGATGAAGTCGGGTTTCGATGTCTACGCCCGAGAAGCGGGCTCCATCTCGTTGAGCGCATCTATGAGTTGAAGACCGGTGAGCAGATCAAGTCCATCGCGCTGAAGGAATTGGCCGATGAGTGGGAATATCTTCCACGCACCCGGGATCCGAGCGCGGCCTACATCAAGCAAAACCGATCCAAGCTTGAACGCTTCGTACGGTTCGTGAAGGCCCGGAGCAAGGGGGTGCATGAGGTTGGACAGGTCAACAAGAATCTGGCCAAGGCGTATATGCTCGCGGAACGCAAGCGCGGGGTATCGCCCAAGACCTGGAACGATACGCTCAAGCTGCTGCGCACCACCTTCGCCAACCTGCTGCCCGAGGGCGCTCCGAATCCCTTCCGGGGGATCAAGTCGAGGGAGGCGGAAACCGTCTTCCGCAAACCTTTCTCCCCGGAAGACCTGCAGCTCATCGTGGATGCGGCGCAGGAGGATGAATTTATCCGTCCGATCATTATCACGGGAATCTGTACCGCCATGCGGCGCGGCGACTGCTGCATGCTCAAGTGGGCCGATGTGGATATGATGGATGCGTTCATTACGGTCAAGACCTCCAAGACGGGGCAGACCGTGTCTATTCCCATCTTCCCGTTGCTGTATGAAGAGCTGGCCGGACGGGTGCAGACCGGCAAGTATGTATTCCCCCGGCAGGCCGCCATGTTCGAAGAAAATTCGTCAGGGATCTCCTGACGGGTGAAGAAAATCCTAGCTCAGGCGTTTGCCGAACCGGAAGCCGATGAGGATCTTCCGCTGCTCTCACCGGAAGAGACCCGTGCGAAGGCCCATGCCTATCTGGATACGTTGGTCGAAACATCGCGGACGGTAAAGATGCGCATAACGTTGGACTGTTATCTCGATGGCTTGAAGGGAACTGAACTGTTTGAAAAGGCCGGGGTCAGCAAGGGGAGCCTGTCGCTGTATCTTAACGATATTGAAATAGGGGCCGGGTGCCGGATTATCCGTCAGCGCAACGGGAAAAGCACGGGTAAGCGCAGTATCACCGCTTTGGTGCGGGGGGATGCTGGCAACCTTCAGCTCGATCGCGAAGGAGGATTGCGCCGGGCGAGTATCCGGGATTTCCACAGCTTCCGCGTCACCTGGGTTACGTTGGCCCTGACCGCCGGAGTGCCATTGGAACTTGTGCAGCGTGTCACCGGCCACAAGACGACCGATATTGTCTTGAAGCACTATTTCCAGCCTAGGCGGGAGGATTTTAGAAAGGCGCTCCATTTGGCCATGCCCCAGTTGCTGACGCAAGGCCGCGAAAACCTGCTGGCCGAACCGTCGATTGAATATGGAATTGACCCCGGACCGAGCGAGAAGCTGGAACAGGCGCTTGAGATGCTCGAAGGGGTCAACAGCCCCAAATACAACAAGCAGATTGAGGAAGCCATGCAGTTGATCGAAAATGCTAAGGGCTGGTACGATTCGACCGTCTTGCGAGAAACGACACCGACCGGTTGAGAAGGGGTATGGATCTCTGTTGAGAGAATAAGTATCGATTCTATTCGCCACATATTGCGATATAAGCATGAAAAATGCTTTCATATCGTCATATATTACGATATACAACTCCGTAAGTAAGGAGGTGGTGCGGTGAAAATTGAGGGATTATTGACCGATGAAGCGATTCTGGCGGAGCTGGGCGGGCGCATGGCGCAGTATCGGCTGGAGCTTCGTTTGACCCAAGCGGAGCTGGCGGAGCAGGCGGGCATATCGAAACGCACGGTGGAGCGGATCGAGGCGGGCGCCACGACGCAGCTGTCGACGATGATTCGTATTTTCCGGGCGTTGGATTTGCTGGATCGCCTAGATGGGCTGTTGCCGGAGGCCGGGCCGCGCCCGATGGATCTGCTGAAGCTCAAGGGCAAGGGGCGGCAGCGGGCTCCCCGCAGGAAAAAGCAGCCGGGCGGCGAGGCCTGGCAGTGGGGGGATGAATCATGAGCACGGTGGCGGAAGTAAAACTCTGGGGGCGCACCATCGGAGCGGTGGCGCTGGAAGATGGAGCCACCACCGCGACGTTTGAATATGACTCAGAATTTGTTGGCAGCGGGATCGAAGTGGCCCCGTTGACGATGCCGCTTTCGAGTCGGCTTTATGAGTTCCCTGCCTTGCGGGCAGAAACCTTCCATGGTCTTCCGGGACTGTTGGCGGACTCCCTGCCGGATCGGTTCGGCAACGCGCTGATCGATGCCTGGCTGGGCAGGCAGGGGCGCACGTCCGGGTCGTTCAACGCGGTGGAACGCCTTTGCTATACCGGGGCGCGCGGCATGGGGGCGTTGGAGTTTGCGCCTGCCCTTGGTCCGGTGGCTCGCCAGTCGTCCCATATCGAGGTCGATCAATTGGTAAAGCTGGCCTCGGAGGTATTGACGCATCGCAACGACTTGCAGGCGTCGTTCGATGACGAGGGCAAGGAGGAGGCGCTGAAGGATATTTTGCGGGTGGGAACTTCGGCAGGCGGCGCACGGGCCAAGGCGGTGATCGCATGGAACCCAGGAACCAACGAGGTGCGTTCCGGACAGGTCAAGGCCGGTGCCGGGTTTGAATATTGGCTGATGAAATTTGATGGAGTAAGTGGCAACAAAGACAAGGAGCAGGAAGATCCAAAGGGATATGGCGCGATTGAGCATGCCTATTATAAAATGGCCATCGCTACTGGAATCACTATGACCCCCTGCGAGCTGTTCGAGGAAAATGGACGCCGCCATTTTATGACAAAGCGTTTTGATCGGTTGGGCGGTGGTGAAAAACTGCACATGCAGTCACTCTGTGGCTTGGCGCACTATGACTTTAATCAGGCAGGGGCCTACGGCTATGAACAGGCTTTGCAGGTTATTCGACAACTGGGGTTGCCGATGGGTGCGGTGGAGGAGCAATTCCGTCGGATGGCGTTTAATATCATTGCCCGCAATCAGGACGACCACGTGAAGAATATTGCTTTCCTGATGGATAAATCAGGATGCTGGTCGCTATCCCCCGCCTTCGACGTGACCTACAGCTTCCAGCCGACCGGCCAATGGACATCGGTTCACCAGATGACCCTGAACGGCAAGCGCGATGGTTTTACTCTGGAGGATTTCAAGTCATGTGCCAATGCGGCCTCGATGAAGCGCGGGCGGGCAGAAACCATTATCAACGAAGTCCGGGAAGTCGTTGGCCGCTGGCAGGAGTATGCGGAAGCATCACGCGTCGCCCCGGATCATCGTGACCGGATACAGGCAACCTTGCGGTTGGAGTTAGGAAGGTAGTATGGATATCGGTCCACAATCTAAATCGGGCAACGCGATGACCGCCAAGTATCGTTTACTTCAGTCCAAGTACCGGGCAGAGGTTCTTAAAGAGGACTACGGTCACGGTCCGCATAAGAACAGCACATCGCACTATGGCAACATGCTGACCAGCGGAGAAGAAACCGGAAGCAATTTTATCAGCGATGCCGCCTTTGAGTTTGCCAAGGAGAAGGTGCTTCAGAAGCAGCACAACAAAAGCCTCACCATTGATGAGTTTCGGCTCTTCAACAATATGCTTAGTAGCATGCCGATGTGCTTTAACCTATTTTCCGACCTGCGGGCGCTATTGCGGGAAGATCCAGCGGAAGCCTCGAGAATTGCCAGGGACTTATTTGTGGAGATTCCATGGATTGATCAGTTGCTTGAAGTCGATGTGGAGTTTATCCCTACACCTATACAAGACTACACCAACGATAAGTCGGCCTTCGATGCCATGCTGATTGTGGAAGATCAGGATGGTCGAAAGGGACTCATTAGCATCGAAACCAAGTATACCGATATTCTAGGCGGCAACGTGGCCAAGGATTCAGCAACCAAGAATGCATTGGTCGAACAGGGCGGTTTCTTCAATGATGAGCTGAAAGCTGAGCTTCAGGAAAAAGGCTACAAGCAGATTCATCGTAACTTCCTGCTGACCTATGCCTATGCGATGAAACAAGGATTTACTCATTTCGCAAATGTTGTTATTTCACCCGAGGAAGATAAGCTCTCTGTTGCAGAAATCGACGAACTACGGCAGGGCATGACCCAATATCAGGATCGGATATTCAAGATCCCGCTTGAGACTGTTGTGGATCGGGGGATTCGATTTAACGACTCTGACTTTGCTGGAGTGATGCTCCGCTTCCACGAGAGGTATCTCAAGCCATGAAAATGAGTGAGCTGGCGAAGAGGGTGGGGAAGAGTGCGCCATATTTGATGACGCTTCAGAAAAAGTTTGGGTTGCCAGCCTGTAAGGATTATCCCGAAGGCTATGCGATATCTTGCCAAGGGTTCTGCTTGCTGAACGGAGGATTTCCGAATATTCTGAAAGCTCTAATATCAGTGGGTGTTTATAGGGGCGAGCATGTCAGGAATTAATCTATCAGGAATACGAGACAACCATAGCCGTGGGAATGTCGGGGAATTTCTGAAAGAAAAGATCCAGTTAGGGTCAAAGCTAGCGGGAGAAATAGGTAGTGCATCGAGTGTAAATATTGAGCCGGATACCCAGATTGGATCAATTAATGAGCAATGCCAATGATCTAGAGTTATATCTGCAGTTCTTCAAGGGGCGTGAGGACTATTTTGCGCAACAAGGGGAGGACTGGTACTTCCCAGTAAAAAAGGCTCTCGATGAGTTTTATGTGCGTCGTCACTTAGAAAGGGACTTGTAGCATTGTTGCCCTTGTGTTCGGTGGTCTTCAGTTGTTTTTTATCGCTAAATTGCTACTACACGACCTAGCCTGATCTATTCATAAACCCGATTTTGGAGCTTGTTTCTCTTCGGGGAGACGCTGTTGAGAGCGGATAGAGAGTCGTTCGGGGTGTTTTATGCCGTTTTTGACTGTTTTTGGACAGACCTCCCCCTTACCCCTGTA
>DAOVNC010000286.1 GCA_030630445.1 Kiritimatiellales bacterium
AGCTATACGGAGACAACGGCGGAGCCCTATCCCGACAAGGAGTGGGATGACTACAACGAATGGTCCTATCTCAGTTCGCTGGGAGCCACGTTCTCGATGGTCAGGCAGATTGAGAGCCTGAATCTGGAAATGGAGTTCCGTCCCGAAGTCCGCGTACACTGGCTGCATGAGTTCAATGCAGAGATGGATGCACCGACCTACCTACAGGTGGGCGGGGCCAATACGATCGGCGTTACTCTGCAGTCGCGCGAGGAAGACCTGATCAAGGTCGGTACGGGGGTCCGCTTCTCCAAGTGGAATTCCGATACGCTCGAATTCGGACTGGATATCGACGGGGCCTTCGGACAGGACTACGCGGCCTACATCATTAGCGGCAAGCTGATGCACCGCTTCTAACCGGAAGTGAACTCTTCCCGAATCCCCTTCGCGTTGCGGAGGGGATTTTTTTATCCTGTTCCGAAGGGAACTAGCCTGATCTATTCATGAAAATGGATGGGAATAGTTTAACTTGGGCTCTTCGTAGATTTTAGTGGTGACAGGAGCTCAACGGCCTACAAAGCACGGCTAATTGACCGCTAAGACGCCAAGACACAAAGATTTTCTTTTCCTTTGCGTCTTAGTGTCTTAGCGGTCATCCATCCATCCATCCATCCATCCATAGATCAAAGGATTCTCCACCATAAAAAACTACGGAGAACTAATAACCACTAATTCACACTAATCTACCTTTAGTTCTCCAATAAAATTTCCCGGTATAAAGTAGAACGAGCGTCTCGCTCGTTCAGGCAAGCGGGACGCTTGCTCTACTTTCAGAATATGTGCCGAGAAGTTTTAGTCGATGGTATCATAAACCCCTCGTATTAGAGTATATCAACGTTCATTCGCGGTTCATTTTCCTGTTTAGGATAATAGGTTGATTTCCTATCAATCGGTCAATGCGTTGGAACTGAGGTTGGGCGCAAGCAGCTCGGGCCGGCCAATCTTTTTCAGGTCGATCATGTCGGAGAGAATATTGAGCGTTTCGGTCAGCACGAGATCCTTGCTGTCGTCTTCTTCCTCGGTCTCCTCCAAAAAGGAACCGTTCTGGATGTCGTCGAGTTCCTTTTCGGCTTCGGCCTCCGCAATGCGGTTCTCCAAGGATAGGGAAACCGTCCTGGTTTCGAAGCGTTCCTTCAAGCGGTCGCGTTTAACGAGATAGGTTTGGAACTCGGCATTGTTTTCAAGGCGCTCGTTCGAATGCTCGGCGAGCAGGGGGACGAACTCGACCTGTCCATTCACGGTGCGGTACATGGCCTCGTGGACGGAGTCCCACGGCAGGGCGTGTTCGAGCGAATCCTCGCCGAGATCCATCACGTCGAGATAGGAGGGGATGACGATGTCGGGTGTCACGCCTTTGAGCTGGGTGGAGCCGCCATTGATGCGGTAGAAGCCGGCGGTGGTGATTTTAAGCGAACCCCGGCGCGTGCCGCCCAGGGGGATCAGGGTTTGGACGGTGCCTTTGCCGTGCGTCTTCCGATCGCCGACGATGATGGCGCGCTTGTAGTCCTGCAGGGCTGCCGCAAGGATTTCGGAAGCCGAGGCGCTGAGGCTGTTGACGAGTACGATCATGG
This sequence comes from Kiritimatiellales bacterium, assembly GCA_030630445.1. Classification (GTDB taxonomy): domain Bacteria; phylum Verrucomicrobiota; class Kiritimatiellia; order Kiritimatiellales; family Pontiellaceae; genus Pontiella. Next base: position 1,611 of record DAOVNC010000286.1, read on the forward strand.
GGCCTTCATAGTTGGTTTCGGGGTCGACATCGGGGAGCACCTGGATCCGGTCGCGTTCCTTGACCTGGACAATGGGTCCGGAGGAGATGAAGAGTCCGGCGGTTTCGATGGCTTCGAGCAGGGAGCCGCCGCCGTTGTTGCGCAGGTCGAGCACGAGGCCCTCGATGCCTTCGAGCATGAGTTCGTTGATGAGTCGCCGCACATCGGTGGACGCGCGGCGGGCATCCTTCTCTTTCTTGTTGGTGGCTTTGAAGTCGGCATAGAAATCCGGAAGGGTGATCACACCCAGGCGGCGGGTGGTGCCGTCTTCCATTTCGATTTCCCGCACTTTGCTTTTGGCGGCCTGTTCCTCAAGCTTTACCTCGTCGCGAATGAGATCGATTTTCTTTGTGCGGGTGCCTGATCGATCGGACGCGGGGATGACCGTTAGCACAACCGTTGTATCTTTTTCCCCGCGGATGATGCGGACGGTTTTGTAGAGCGGCCGGTGGAGGATGCTCACGGGTTCCTCGTCGCCTTGCGCGACGGCGATGATCTTGTCGCCGGCCTTGAGCCGCCCATCCCGGTCGGCCGGGCCGCCGGGTATGATGCGGACGATCCGGATCATGCCGTCGTCGGGGCGCAGCAAGGCGCCGATACCGACGAGCGATAGTTTCATGTTGATGTCGAAGTCCTCGACGCTGCTCGGCGACATGTAGTCGCTGTGCGGATCGTACACTTGGGAGAACGAAGAGAGATAGCGCTGGAGCAGCATCTCTTCGTCGAAGGTTTCCATGGTGAGCTTGAATTGCCTGTAGCGCTCGAGAATGAATTCCTCGGGGGAGAGGTTGGCGGTTTCCGCGGCTTCGTCATATTCGCCTTCTGCATCGGCGACGATGTTCGTGACGATGGTTTCGGCGGAGTCGACCGTGTTGGTGTCGGCGTTCGCCTCGTCGTCGGCATAGACTTGTTTTACGACGAGGCGCGCAATATACTCGTTTTTGATGCGTTTTCTCCACACCTCGTCCCACTCGGCCTCGTTCTGTATCCAGGCCGCTTCCTTGCGGTCCCACAGGAAGCTTTCATCGACCGAGGTATCGAAGCCCTCTTCGAGGATTTTTTCGATGAAGGCGGTACGGTTTTCGATGCGCTCCATCAGAATGTTGAATACGTTGTCCGCGAACTCGATGTTTCCCTTGCGGAGTTGCTTGTTCAGCACTTTGGAATCGGCGTTGAAGGAGTCGATGTCGGATTGGAGGAAATAGCTCCGGGCCGGATCGAGCGAGTTAATGAAAAGGTTGCAGGCGTTGGTGGAGATGCTTTCGTCGAGCGGCAGCTGGTTGAGGTGGTATAGCGGCAGCGAGTAGGCCACGGCCCGGGAGATCTTCTTCACGTCGAGGTCGCTGTCTTTTACCCCGCAGATTCCAACGACCGGAAGCATGGCAAGAAGGAGTGCCGCCGCAATGTTTATTCTTGGTCTCATAGTTATCCTTTTTCCTACTAGCACAGAACCAAGCACCATATCCGTTGCGCCCGGCGCAAACAAGCCGCCTTTCGGAGATAGATTCCGGTTTTTTTGTTTTTCTCCCGGCGAGCAATGATTGTACCTTCATCGGCTCGAACCCATTTAACCTAGGAGTATCTAATGACCACAAAATTGACCGAACGTTCAGAATGGAAGGCGCTCGATGCGCATTTTGCCGAAACGAAGGATCTGCACCTGCGCGACCTTTTCGCCGATGCCGGCCGTGCCGCGCGATTTACCCTTCGGTCCGGGGACCTGCGGCTCGACTATTCCAAGAACCGCATCACCGCCGAAACGATGGAGCTTTTGGTCAAGCTGGCGGAATCCGCCGACCTTGGGAAATGGATCGAAGCCATGTTTTCCGGCGAGAAGATCAACGCCACCGAAGATCGCGCCGTCCTGCATGTCGCCCTGCGCGCGCCGAAGGATGCGGTGATCGAGGTTGACGGCGAAAACGTGGTTCCGAAAGTCCACGCCGTGCTCGACCAAATGGCGGCGTTTTCCGAAAAGGTGCGTTCCGGGGAGTGGAAGGGCCACACCGGCAAACCCATCAGGAACATCGTTAACATTGGCATCGGCGGTTCCGACCTCGGCCCCGTCATGGCCTGCGAGGCGCTCAGGCCCTACTCGCAGCGCGACCTCAACGTCCTGTTTGTCTCCAACGTCGACGGCACGCACATTGCCGAAGCCCTCCAGGGCCTGGATGCCGCCGAGACGCTCTTTATCGTGGCGTCGAAAACCTTCACCACGCAGGAAACCATGACCAATGCGCACAGTGCGCGCAGCTGGTGCCTGGAGGCGTTGAACGACGAAGCGGCGATTGCGAAACACTTTGTTGCGCTCTCCACGAATGCCGATGCCGTTTCCGAATTCGGGATCGACACGGCCAATATGTTTGCGTTCTGGGATTGGGTAGGGGGGCGCTACTCGCTGGCCTCCGCCATCGGCCTGCCGTTAATGATTGCCGTCGGCGCCGAATGCCATGCCGAGCTTCTCGCGGGCTACCACAAGATGGATATGCACTTCCATACCGCACCGTTTGCCGAAAACATGCCGGTGGTCCTCGCGTTGCGCGGCATCTGGTACAACAACTTTTTCGATGCGGAGTCGCAGGCCATCCTGCCGTACGACCAGTACATGAGCCGCTTCGCCGCCTATTTCCAGCAGGGCGACATGGAATCGAACGGCAAAACCACCACCCGTTCCGGCGAAAAAACGGAGTGGCAGACCGGGCCGATCATCTGGGGCGAGCCCGGCACCAACGGCCAGCATGCCTTCTACCAGCTTATCCACCAAGGCACCAAGCTCATCCCGTGCGACTTTATTGGCTTCTGCAAGTCGCAGAATCCCATCGGCGACCACCACGTTAAACTGATGGCCAACTTTTTCGCGCAGACCGAGGCGCTGGCGTTCGGCAAGACCAAGGAGGCACTTGAAGCGGAAGGCGTACCCGCCGAACTGATCCCGCACAAGACCTTCGAAGGCAACCGCCCGACCAACAGCATCATGGCCGAAAAACTGACTCCGTCCGTGCTCGGCCAGCTCGTTGCGCTCTACGAGCACAAGATTTTCGTGCAGGGCATCATCTGGGATATCTACTCATTCGACCAGTGGGGCGTCCAGCTTGGCAAAGTTCTTGCGGCGGAGATCCTGCCCGAGCTCGAAGGCGACAGCGCTCTCGCGCACGACGCCTCCACCAACGCGCTCATCGAATACTTCCGCACCAATAAGTAGACGCCTGAATCATTAGCGACTTC